>CAJTZQ010000016.1 GCA_910583795.1 uncultured Muribaculaceae bacterium | reverse complement strand
GATCCAGATCTGACCCTGACGCTGCATGTAGCGGGTCACTGCCACACGGGCAGCCTCGATCTGACGGCCGGTGATCCATTTAGACTCAAGTGTCTTGATGCCGAACGAGCCGAATGCAAGCTGATTGCCTCTCTGAGCCTCACCCTTCATTCTGCCTTTTTGCGAACGGCGGTATCTGGTCTTCTTCGGTTGTAACATTGTCAGTCTTCTTTATTAACGATTGTTGTTTTTCTTGTTGCGGAAACCACCCTTGCGACCACCGCCCTGAGGACGGCTTGCCTCTTTCTGACCTATTGCATATGAAGGAGTCAGTTCCTTCTTGCCATAGATCTCGCCACGGCAGATCCAAACCTTGATGCCGATGATACCCACCTTGGTGAGAGCCTCGACGAGAGCATAGTCAATATCGGCACGAAGTGTGTGGAGAGGAGTACGACCTTCCTTAAACATTTCGCTACGTGCCATCTCGGCGCCGTTAAGACGACCGCTGACCTGCACTTTTATACCCTCGGCACCCATACGCATTGTGGAAGCAACCGCCATCTTAACGGCACGACGGTAAGCCACTTTGTTTTCGATCTGACGGGCAATGTTGGTAGCCACGATCTCTGCGTCAAGTTCAGGACGCTTGATTTCGTGGATGTTGATCTGAACGTCCTTATCTGTGAGTTTCTTCAACTCGTCTTTAAGATCGTCTACATCCTTTCCTCCCTTACCGATCACCATACCGGGACGGCTTGTGCAGATAGTGACTGTGACCATCTTAAGTGTACGTTCAATGATGATTTTCGAAACACTTGCCTTCGCAAGACGAGTGCGGAGATACTTACGGATCATTGAGTCCTCAAGAAGAGTCTCACCGTATTTCTTTCCGCCATACCAGTTGGAGTCCCAACCGCGGATTACACCAAGACGGTTGCTTATAGGATTAACTTTCTGTCCCATCTTTCGATCAAGCTTTTTCGTTATTAATTGTGTCGACAAACAATGTCACATGGTTTGAACGCTTGCGGATTCTGTAACCGCGGCCCCGCGGAGCAGGACGGAGACGTTTGAGCATCGGAGCGCAGTCTACAAAAACTGTCTTCACGAAAAGCTCACCTGCCTCAGCCTTACGTTCGTTTTTCTGTTCCCAATTGGCAATCGCTGAACGGAGAAGCTTCTCCACCTTGCGGGCTGCCTCCTTATTGGAGAACTTTAAGATGCCGAGAGCCTTGAATGCCTCCTGACCGCGAATCATGTCCACGACAAGACGCATTTTGCGGGGCGATGACGGCACATTATGCAGCTTGGCGAAATATTCGCTCTTACGAGCCTCTTTGATGGCGTCGGCTGCTTGTCTTTTTCTTACACCCATTGTATTTTTTTGCTATACTTTATTTAGACTGTTATTGAATGAGCGGGCAGCCATTATTTCTTCTTGTTGCCGGCATGTCCGCGGAATGTGCGCGTCGGGGCGAACTCGCCAAGTTTATGACCTACCATGTTTTCTGTTACATAGACAGGGATAAACTTATTGCCGTTGTGCACTGCGAATGTGTGGCCTACGAAATCAGGTGAAATCATCGACGCACGGCTCCAGGTCTTGATGACCGATTTCTTGCCGCTCTCGTCCATGGCTGCCACCTTCTTCTCCAGCTTCACGCTGATAAACGGTCCTTTTTTAAGCGAACGACTCATAATTGTCTTCTTTTAATCAAATTTACTTTTTCCTTCTTTCAATGATATACTTCGAAGAATGCTTCTTCGGTGAGCGTGTCTTCAAGCCCTTAGCATAAAGACCGGTGCGTGAACGTGGATGACCACCTGACTGACGTCCTTCACCACCACCCATCGGGTGATCGACTGGGTTCATAACCACACCACGGTTGTGCGGACGGCGACCGAGCCAACGGCTGCGACCTGCCTTACCGCTCTGTTCGAGTGCATGGTCTGAATTGCCGACTACACCTACAGTGGCACGACATGTGAGAAGCACCTTACGGGTTTCACCGGAAGGCAATTTGATTATCGCATAGTTTCCCTCACGGGATGTAAGCTGAGCGAACGTACCGGCTGAGCGAGCCATGGCTGCACCCTGTCCGGGACGGAGCTCGATACAATGGATCAATGTACCAACAGGAATCTTTGCCAGTGGAAGACAGTTTCCCACTTCTGGAGAAGCCTCTTCACCGCTGAGCACTGTCTGACCTACTTCAAGACCGTTTGGTGCGATCATGTAAGCCTTCGAGCCATCCTGATAGTAAAGCAACGCGATGCGTGCCGAACGGTTAGGATCATATTCAATGGTCTTTACTGTAGCGGGTACGCCATCGTTTGTTCTCTTGAAATCAATGAGACGCAATTTTCTCTTGTGACCACCACCACGATAACGGGTTGAAAGATGACCCGAAGAGTTGCGGCCGCCGGTTGAGCGCTTGCCAACAACAAGAGACTTTTCTGGTGTGATTTTCGAGACTTTCTTTACCTTTTCGGCGCCCTCCGCGGGCTTTGCAATGGCGATCTCGTTGCGGAACACACCAATAATCTTGTGTCTTTGCCCGGGAGTTACGGGCTTAAATTTTCTTACTGCCATCGGTTTTAAATATTGCTATAATAGTCTATCGTTTGTCCTTCTGCAACGGTTACGTATGCCTTCTTGAATGAAGGTTTCTGTCCGCTGATAAGCCCTCCTTTGGTGTAACGCTGTTTGCGCTTGCCTGCATAGAGGGTTGTGTTTACTTTCACGACGCGCACGTTGTAGAGCTTCTCTACAATATCTTTGATCTGAAACTTGTTAGCGTCGGGAGACACAGCAAATGTGTAGCAATTCTGCTTTTCGCTGTAGGCAGTTGCCTTTTCGGTCACGATTGGTTTGATCTGAATATCCATTTTCAATATCTCCTTTCTGTTAGAAGTTCTCGTTGATCATCTCTACGCTGCCTTCGGTCATGATGATGGCATCATTATTAAGAAGGGTGTAGGCATTAAGGTCTGCAGCCTGCTGCATGAGGGCGTTGGGTACGTTGCGGACTGAAAGAAGGATGTTTTTGTCAAGATCATTCATGACAAGCAGAGTCTTCTTATCTTCTACTTTGAAAAGTTTTGCAATGTTAACCCAATTCTTTGTGCTTGGCTTATCGAAGTTGAAGTTCTCAACCACGATGATTTTGCCGTCTTGTGCTTTTGAAGTGAGAGCGATCTTGCGGGCAAGCTGCTTCATCTTCTTGTTAAGCTTGCTGCGGTAGTCACGCGGACGCGGACCAAATACTGTAGCACCTCCACGAAGAAGCGGAGAGTTGATATCGCCACGTCGTGCACCGCCGCCGCCTTTCTGACGTCCAAGCTTGCGGGTTGAACCGGAAATCTCGCTGCGCTCTTTGCTCTTGTGAGTGCCTTGACGCTGATTGCCAAGAAACTGCTTGACATCAAGATAAAGAGTGTGATCAGCATTGCCTTCGCTCAAATCGCGACCGAACACCTCGTCATTGAGAGTGATCTTGCGTCCTGTGTCTTCTCCTTTGATGTTATAAACTGCTACTTCCATTATTTCTCAACTATAACGATTGAACCTTTGGCTCCGGGGATGGAACCCTTTATCATTAACAAATTGTGCTCGGGAAGCACCTTTATCACTTGGAGATTCTGCACAGTCACACGCTCGTTGCCCATCTGGCCTGCCATGCGGAGACCTTTGAACACCTTTGCGGGATAAGAGCAGGCGCCGATTGAACCGGGAGCGCGGAGACGGTTGTGCTGACCATGGGTTGACTGGCCTACACCACCGAAACCATGACGCTTAACTACGCCCTGGAAACCTTTACCTTTGCTTGTGCCAACCACGTCGACGAAGCCGCCCTCCTGAAAGAGGTCTACTGTCAATGTGGAGCCGAGCTCCGGCATTGTCTCAAACGATTTGAACTCGGCCAAGTGACGCTTGGGTGTTACTCCTGCCTTAGCGAAATGACCTGCCTCAGGCTTGTTGGTGTGCTTCTCTTTCTTGTCCATGAAGCCTACCTGAACTGCCTCGTAGCCGTCTTTATCCACTGTCTTGATCTGAGTAACCACACAAGGACCTACTTCGATAACAGTGCACGGAATATTTTTTCCGTCGGCACTGAAAACGGATGTCATTCCGATTTTCTTTCCTAATAATCCTGGCATTTCTTACTTTGATTTTATTGGATTGTTGTTATAATATGTTTCCTGAACTAACCTGCCCCCCTTAAAGGGGGACAGATCTTATTTTCAGACTTTGATGCTTACGTCTACACCGCTGGGGAGTTCGAGCTTCATCAGAGCGTCTACAGTCTTTGATGTTGAGCTGTAGATGTCAATAAGACGCTGGAATGATGAAAGCTGGAACTGCTCACGGCTCTTCTTGTTTACGAAGGTTGAGCGGTTGACGGTGAAGATACGCTTGTGGGTTGGCAAGGGAATTGGACCGCTTACCACTGCACCAGTCGATTTAACCGTCTTCACGATCTTCTCTGCCGATTTGTCGACAAGATTGTGATCGTAAGATTTGAGTTTGATTCTGATTTTTTGATTCATATTAGAATTGTGTCTTTATTATTTCAATAGATCAACTCTGCCCTGAACCTCGGTGAGAACATTCTTAGCGATTGAGCTGCTCACTTCGGAATAGTGGCTGAACGACATAGTGCTGGTTGCACGTCCTGATGTGATGGTACGGAGGGCAGTGACATAACCGAACATTTCGGCAAGCGGAGCCTTAGCCTTAACGATACGCGCACCGCTGCGGCTTGTCTCCATACCTTCCACCTGTCCGCGACGTTTGTTAAGGTCGCCGATCACATCGCCCATTGACTCCTCTGGAGTCACAACCTCGATCTTCATGATAGGCTCCATAAGAACAGGACCTGCCTTTTCGCTACCCTTCTTGAATGCCTGGATTGCACAAAGCTCGAATGAAAGCTGGTCTGAGTCTACGGGGTGGAAGCTACCGTCAAGGAGAGTCACTTTCAGACGCTCTACAGGATATCCGGCAAGCACACCGTTCTTCATAGCTGTCTGGAAGCCCTTCTGTACTGAAGGTATGTATTCCTTAGGAACGTTACCACCCTTAACCTCGTCGATAAACTGGAGGCTGCCTTCGAAATCTTCGTCAGCCGGTTCGATGCGGACAATGATGTCTGCAAACTTACCGCGACCACCTGTCTGCTTTTTGAACACCTCACGGAGCTCAACAGGCTTGGTGATTGCCTCCTTGTAAGTAACCTGAGGACGACCCTGATTACATTCTACCTTGAACTCACGGCGGAGACGGTCGATAATGATGTCAAGGTGAAGCTCACCCATACCGCTGATGACGGTCTGACCGGTCTCCTCATTTGTCTCGACACGGAACGTCGGGTCTTCTTCTGCAAGTTTCTGAAGGCCTACGCCAAGCTTGTCAAGGTCTTTCTGAGTCTTAGGTTCTACTGCGATACCGATAACGGGATCAGGGAATTCCATTGACTCGAGAACGATGGGAGCGTTTTCATCACAGAGTGTGTCGCCTGTGCGGATATCTTTGAAGCCTACGCCTGCGCCGATATCACCACAACCGATCATTTCCTTAGGATTCTGTTTGTTTGAATGCATCTGGAACAGGCGTGAGATTCTCTCTTTCTTGCCGCTGCGGCTATTAAGCACGTAGCTACCTGACTGGATCTCGCCTGAATATACACGGAAGAAGCAAAGACGACCTACATACGGGTCGGTTGCTATCTTGAACGCGAGAGCACACATAGGAGCTTCAGGGCTCGGCTCACGAGTCTCTACTTCATCGGGATCGCCTACTGCATGACCCTCAACCACGCCTGAATCTTCAGGTGAAGGAAGATATGCGCAGACTGCGTCAAGAAGTGTCTGTACGCCTTTATTCTTGAATGAAGAGCCACAGATCATCGGGTTAACCTCCATTGCGAGGGTTGCCTTACGGATTGCAGCCTTGATTTCGTCTACTGAAATAGTAGAAGGATCATCGAAATACTTCTCCATGAGAACCTCGTCAAACTCAGCGAGTGTCTCAAGCATTTTGTCGCGCCATTCCTCGGCCTCCTCAACAAGATTTGCGGGAATTTCGTCGACAGTATATTCAGCACCCATAGTCTCGTCGTGCCAGAAGATTGCCTTCATCTGCACAAGGTCTACTACGCCTTTGAAAGTCTCTTCAGCACCGATTGGGATCTGAATCGGAAGCGGAGTTGCGCCGAGCACTTCACGCACCTGGCGGACAACCTCGAAAAAGTTCGCGCCCGAACGGTCCATCTTGTTGACATAACCGATACGCGGAACATTATATTTGTCAGCCTGACGCCAAACGGTTTCACTCTGAGGCTCGACACCACCTACCGCACAAAAAGCAGCCACAGCGCCGTCAAGCACACGGAGTGAACGTTCAACTTCCACAGTGAAGTCAACGTGCCCCGGAGTGTCGATCAGGTTGATTTTATATTTATTTCCTTGATAGTTCCAGAAAGTTGTGGTGGCAGCAGAGGTAATGGTAATACCGCGCTCCTGCTCCTGTTCCATCCAGTCCATTGTAGCCGCACCGTCGTGAACCTCACCAATCTTGTGAGTAAGACCGGTGTAGAAAAGGATACGCTCGGACGTGGTGGTTTTGCCGGCATCGATGTGAGCCATGATACCGATATTTCTGGTCAAATTAAGATCGTCGTGTTTAGCCATGATTTAAAATATCAATATTAAAATCTGAAATGTGCGAAAGCGCGGTTAGCCTCTGCCATACGGTGCATGTCTTCTTTTCTCTTGAAGGCACCGCCCTGGTCATTGAAGGCGTCTACGATCTCAGCGGCAAGCTTGTCAGCCATTGTCTTGCCACCACGCTTACGTGCATAGATGATAAGATTTTTCATTGATATTGATTCCTTACGGTCGGCTCTGATTTCTGTAGGAACCTGGAAGGTGGCACCGCCCACGCGGCGTGACTTCACCTCCACCTGAGGAGTAACATTTTCGAGAGCTTTCTTCCAGATTTCAAGCGCGCTATTCTCCTCGTTGGGCATTTTGGCCTTCACGGTCTCCAATGCCGTGTAGAAAATGGTATATGCCGTGTTCTTCTTTCCGTCATACATCAGGTGGTTCACAAATTTAGACACTCTGACATCGTGGAACACGGGATCGGGCAGTATCACCCTTTTCTTTGGTTTAGCTTTTCTCATTTTTGTTTGTTTAGTGTTTTTGTTGCGGTTGCTTTTGAAAATCTTCAACGTCGGCTCTCTTGCCGCCGTTTACTCAACCATCAAGCCCTCCAGACAATCAAAAACATGGTTAATGTTTGCTGGTGCCGAAGCAATGTGTCCTAACTATTACTTCTTTGCGGCTTTTGGACGCTTGGCTCCATATTTGGAACGACGCTGAGTGCGACCCTGCACACCTGCTGTATCAAGCGTACCGCGCACGATGTGATAACGCACACCCGGAAGGTCTTTGACACGACCGCCGCGCACCATCACGATTGAGTGTTCCTGAAGGTTGTGACCCTCGCCCGGAATATAGGAGTTAACCTCCTTGCCGTTGGTCAGACGCACACGCGCCACTTTACGCATAGCCGAATTAGGCTTTTTGGGAGTGGTGGTGTAAACACGCACACACACGCCACGGCGCTGAGGACATGAATCCAAGGCTGGCGATTTGCTCTTTTCTTCGAGAGCCACGCGTCCTTTTCTTACTAATTGCTGAATCGTTGGCATTCTTAGTCTCTAAAAATTGATATTGTTTATTTATAACTCGTTTCTGTCGATTTCAAGCCTTCGCCACAAAGCACTTTTATACATATCAAACCACTGATGCCCAGCAGATTAGATACATATGTCATGACTTAGACTCCAAAAACTTTGCAAAGATAATGAAAATTAGCCTATTACACAAACTTTACACATCTTTTTATTCAAAAAATTTTATTTATTAACATTCAACCATATTTCTGACGCCACATTTTAATGCTGTTTCAAAATACCGATTGCCAAAATTAAAGAGTTTTTAACAATTAATTATTTGTTGAATTCTTAAAATATGTTACTTTTGCACAGTTATACTAAATGTGCGCAAACACAAATTCAGTAAACTCTTAATTCTTTCAAGAATCTCATATGCAAAGCAACATATTCTTATTCGACACCCAAAGCAGTCATGAAAACCTGCTCCCCTTAAGCTTTACACGTCCCATCTCCGACTTCAGAGTAGGAATCCAGACCATTCGAGAGAAATGGGAATCCATGCTTCCCGGCAATTACGGATATTTACCCGTGGAGTATCTTAGAGAAAAATTCGGAGACGGGCCTTCCGACACAGAGGAGGTAACTCTAATCGCAGGCTCACTCCTCCCCGATCCATATATAATTAAGGAGATAAACTCGCTCGGACATAATCAGGCAATTTTAGATGGCGACGAGCCGATCGCTTTCAAAGGCAAGTATTCGGATTTTCTCTCTTCCAACTTCTCCATTAAAACCATAGATGCAACAATAAGAAGAATAAGATATGCCTTTGATGTGTTTCTCAGGAATGCTGAAGAAATCAACAATGACTTTTTCCGTCTTACAGCCGGGCGCAAATCAATGCCACTCGGAGACACAAATATCGTGATCGGCAATTTCACTGATGAATCAGGAAGAGAATTGCTATTTATCGAAGAGGGTGCCAAGGTGGAAGCTGCAATCATTAATCTTAAAGACGGACCGGTATATATTGGGAAAGATGCCGAAATAATGGAAGGCAGCTCGGTTCGCGGACCTCTTGTACTTTGCGAAAGAGCCAAAATCAGGATGGGGTCAAAGATATATGGAGGATGCACATTCGGTCCATATTGCAAAGTTGGAGGCGAAATAGATAATGCCGTAATGTTCGGGTTCAGCAACAAAGCCCACGACGGCTACCTTGGAAACGCGGTGATCGGGGAATGGTGCAACATCGGCGCCGGAGTCAACGCCTCAAACCTTAAAAATGATTACTCAAAAATCAGAGTGTGGAACTATCATTCCCACACCTTCATGCGCACAGACCTACAATTCTGCGGACCCATCATAGGGGATCACACAAAAATTGGAGTAAACTGCATGCTTAACACCGCGACTGTGCTCGGAGTCAGCGTAAATTTATACGGAGCTGGATTTCCTCGAGTGTTTGTGCCGAGCTTCAGCGAAGGCAGCCCAACGGGAGGATTCAGCAATGTACCCGTAAAAAAATTTTTACAGGTTGCTGAAAGGGTATTAATCAGGCGAAACGTCATTCTTGATGATTCCGACCGCAGAATTTATGAAAAAATATACGAAGTGGCATCAAAATTCAAAGCATAAACCGAACCTTAAGAAGCCAAGCACCGAAAATTTCCGGTGACCACTTAAAAAAACGATACAATGCCCTGCACTTAAAAGGAACAGAGCGTTGTATCGTTTTTCACACACTGAACCATTGATACTTAAGCCGTTTTTGATTTTATGCCATATGGCATAAAATCAAAAACGGCAGACTGTTTCACAACATTCCGCCGTTCTGTGATTTTGTAGACTGTCATACCTTCACAAGCCTGATTTGCCTAACTCAACCACTAACTTACAATTTATATCACTATTACTTAAAAGCTTTTTGACTTGCCATTTTTCTTTACCGCCTCAGAAAATCTCCTGAATTTTCCACCGGAGAAAATCATTCGCGGACAAATTCAGTGCAAAGTTACAACAACTTTTTTAATCTGCAAAAAAATCATATAAAAATTTTTATCCTTTTTAAGAATTATACGATAAAATTTCCGATTTGTTCCAATCTGACCAAATTTGCGAACCAAATTCACCCTTACATATAATGTCATGCCCCAAAATTTCCATTATCTTGGCTTATCTTGGCTCTATAATAACGACATCTATCCCGTCTGTAAATACGAAGATTGTTTTAATATCCCACAACCTCAGGCTTTCATAAAAGGAAGTTGAATAAATTTATTTGTCAACAACAATATTATTCATTAACTTTACGCTTACAAAACCAATATAGTCATAATAAAATGGGAAAGAAAAACCTTGAATATCTTCAGCGTCTGAGAGACGCAATGAAAGCTCACCGTATCGACGCAGTTATCATATCCGGCACGGATCCTCACCAATCAGAATTGCCACCACACCATTGGAGAGGTAGGGAATGGCTTACAGGATTCTGGAGCGTAAACGGTACAAACGGAACGGCTGTAATCACAGCAGACAAAGCACTTTGCTGGACAGATTCCAGATATTTTATCCAGGCAGAACTACAGCTCAAAGGGACAGGGTTTTCGATGATGAAAGAAGACGGCCCTGATGCCGTAAACCTTATTGACTGGCTTGTAGAAAACATGAATCCGGGGCAGACTGTAGGCATTGACGGTATGACCTTTTCTGTATCTTATGCTCAGCAGATCCAACAGGAACTCTCTGACAACGATATAAAATTCAACGACAATTTCCCTCAATTCGATTATATTTATCCTGAAAGGCCTCCGCGTCCTAAAAACCAATTGTTCGTACACGATGAAAAAGTGGTTGGAGAAACTGTCGACAGCAAGATGGAAAGACTTCTCACCGAAGTAAAGGCAGAACTTGCAAATTCTGTCCTATTGTCTTCTCTTGACGATATTGCATGGGCTACAAATCTTCGCACAGCCGGCGATATTGCGTTCTCACCTATTTTCGTTGCCTATTTATATGTAGAAGAAAGCGAAAGAGTATTGTTTGTAGACAGCGAAAAAATAACCGACAAAGTAGCTGAACATCTCAAAAAATATAATATAGGAATCAAACCCTATGACAGCGTCTTAGAATTTGTAGGCAATCTCCCCAAAGAGAACAGGCTGCTTATCGATCCGGAAAAGACAGCTCGCGGTGTGTATGACCATATCGGTTGCACCCCGGTTTTCGGAGGAGCCGGCATAGCCAAACTGAAGAGCATCAAAAACGACACAATGCTTTCGAATCTTTCTATCGCCATGGAAAAAGACGGAGTAGCCCTCACAAAATTTTTCATGATGGTTGAAAAGGAATATCCCTCCGGCAAGCTCACAGAGGTTGAACTCGGCAAGCGGCTTCGTGCCTTGCGCCTTGCCGACCCATCATGCGTGGATGAAAGTTTTGCCCCGATTATAGGATGGAACGAGCATGGTGCAATTGTGCACTATGAAGCAACTGAGGAAAGCGACGTGGAGATAAAAGGCAACGGTTTGCTTCTTGTCGATTCCGGAGGTCAATACACTTACGGCACAACCGATATAACACGCACAATCGCACTTGGGACACCGACAGAAGAACAAAAACACGACTTCACTCTTGTTCTCAAGGGACACATTGCACTATCCACAATCAAATTCCCTGCCGGCACACGAGGAGCCCAGCTTGATGTTCTTGCCAGACAATTCTTATGGAACGACGGTAAAGCTTATTACCATGGCACAGGTCACGGTGTAGGGTTCTTCATAAATTGCCATGAGGGTCCTCAGAGCATACGTCTTAATGAAAATCCGGTTGCTCTTGAGCCAGGTATGATAACCAGCAACGAACCCGGTCTTTATCTCGAAGGAAGATATGGCATCAGGAGCGAGAATCTGGTGGTGACCGAAAATTGGAAGACTACCGAGTTCGGGGAGTTTCTCCAATTTAAAAATATGACTCTTTTCCCATTTGACACGACACTGTGCGACACCTCTTTAATGACAGACGAGGAAATCGATTGGATCAACAACTACCACAAAACAGTCTATGTCCGTCTTTCTCCCCTTCTCTCCAAAGAAGAGCAAGATTGGCTTAAAGAAAAGACAAAAGCTATCACAAAATAAAAATATTACTGTTAACACAGAAAAATCAAACAAGAAATATGGCAATAATAAGATCTGTAAGAGGATTCACCCCAATTATCGGCAAAGATTGTTTCCTTGCTGACAATGCCGCCATAATCGGAGATGTGGTCATGGGCGACGAATGCAGCGTATGGTTTTCCACAGTGCTCCGGGGAGACGTCAATTCAATCAAAATTGGCAACCGTGTGAATATTCAAGACGGCAGCGTGCTCCACACCCTATATCAGAAATCTACCATCGAGATAGGAGATGATGTCTCAATAGGACATAATGTAGTGATCCACGGAGCAAAAATTCATGATTACGCCCTTATCGGTATGGGGGCAGTGGTCATGGACGACGCAGAAGTAGGAGAAGGAGCGCTTGTAGCAGCCGGCTCAGTAGTGCTAAGCCGCACGAAAATAGGTCCTCACGAGCTCTGGGGCGGGGCTCCAGCAAAATTCATCAAAATGGTTGAACCAGAAAAAGCCAAAGAGATGAATGAAAAAATTGCCCGAAACTATCTTATGTATTCTAAATGGTATGAAGAATAACCGCGAGGTTCGTATCATTGATCTTACCCGTTTCCCTGATCACCGTGGCTCTCTCACGGTGATCGAGGAACTGAAAGACATCCCGTTTTCTATTAAACGTGCCTATTGGGTATACGATGTCCCCCATAATGGAACCCGCGGAGGTCATGCTCACTATGAACAACAACAGATAATAATAGCTCTAAGTGGTAGTTTCTCGGTAATTGTCGATAATGGCTTATCAAAACAAACATATCATTTGAGCGATCCAAGTAAGGGTCTATATATATCTGCCGGAATCTGGAACACACTCGAGAACTTTTCCTCTGGAGCGGTATGCATGGTTCTCGCTTCAGGGTCATACGATGAAGATGACTACATCCGAGAATACGAAGAGTTCCTAAAAATCAAACAAAGCGACAATTCTTGTCCGGCATGAAGACTTCAGAACATATAAGATTGTCAATTATTCCATATTCTCCTGATTTAAAAAATGAATGGGATCTTTTTGTGGAATCGTCAAAAAACGGCACATTTTTATTAAAACGTGATTATATCGATTACCATTCAGACCGATTTCCCGACCATTCGCTAATAATCACAAGAAACGGCATAATATATTCCATTTTGCCGGCATGCAAAATTAAAAACGACATACATAGTCATGCAGGTCTGACTTACGGAGGCTTGATAATGAGTAGGAAATGCACCTCTGCGGAAATCCTCGAAATCTTCACCCTCATTAAAGAATATTTTAAATCGGAAGGAATAGTCAATTTCATATATAAGCCCGTTCCTCATATATATCATTCTCTACCCTCGGAAGAAGATCTCTACGCCCTGTTCAGAATCGATGCAAAGCTTGTGGAAAGGAAGGTTGCATCGGTAGTCTTCAAAGATGAACGTATAAAATTTCGCCACATACGTAAATCCGGAATTAATAAAGCCATTCAAGCCATGGTAGAAGTTAGAGAGACTGACGACTTCAAAACATTCTGGACAATTCTGTCTTCAAATCTTCTACTCAAATACAACACATATCCTGTTCATACATTAGAAGAGATTGAGAACCTGAGTAAAAAATTCCCAAAAGAAATTAAACTTTTCGGAGCATTTATCGAAGACCGGATGGAAGGCGGGGTAATAATATACGAAACCTCGCAAGTGGCGCACTGCCAATATATTTCTGCATCTCCTTATGGGAAAGCGACCGGATCGTTAGATTTGATTTTCGACATTCTTATCAACGATGTTTTCAAAGATAAAATGTATTTTGATTTCGGGACATCAAATGAAGATGGAGGGAAAATACTAAATGAGCAGTTAATCTACCAGAAAGAAGGATTCGGAGGAAGAGCCATTTGTTACGACACTTATTCCATTCCTATAAATTAAATTTCTCAAAGCTCTGAAACATGATTCCATTCTTAGACCTTAGAAAGACAAATCTTCAGTATTCAAAAGAAATAAAAGAAGCAATCAACAGGGTTGTTGAATCTGGCATCTATATTCAAGGAGATGAAAACAGGCTTTTTGAAGAAGAATATTCAAATTTTATCGGAACCCGCTTCGCGATTGGATGCGGCAACGGGCTTAACGCACTGTCTCTTATCTTCAAGGCATATAAAGAACTCGGCATATTGCGCGAAGGAGACCATGTAATTGTTCCTGCCAACACCTACATTGCCACCATTCTTTCCATATCCGGGAATGGTCTGATCCCGATCCTTGTCGAACCGGATAAAGACACTTATCAGATAGATTCCCAAAAGATCGAAGAAGCAATCACTCCGCAAACAAAAGCAATATTGATTGTGCATCTTTACGGGCAATGCGCATATACCGATAAAATCGGCGATATATGCAAAAAACATAATTTCATTCTCATTGAAGACAATGCACAGGCGCATGGATGCATTATTAAAGGGAGAAGGACAGGATCTTTAGGGCACGCTGCCGCCCACAGTTTTTACCCGACTAAAAACCTCGGAGCAATTGGAGATGGAGGCGCCGTGACAACAGACGACCCCTTGATTGCCACGACAATTAGATCTATCGCCAATTATGGGTCAGTCAGCAAAAACATGTTCCGTTACAAGGGGACCAACTCCAGGCTCGACGAAATTCAGGCTGCCGTCTTAAGAGTTAAACTAAAGCATCTTGAGGAAGACAATGACAGACGCAAACATATTGCGAAAGAATATATCAAAGGAATTGACAACATAAATATAAAACTTCCGGTCATATCTGATTTTGATGCGCATGTTTTTCACCAGTTCCCAATATTGTGTGAAAAGCGAGAGCTTCTGATGAGACATCTTGAAAATAAAAGGATATACACTGCAATCCACTACCCTCTCCCGCCACATCTTCAAGAATGCTACAGAGAATGGAATCATCGGCATTACCCAGTCACCGAATATATCCATGCCAACGAACTTTCCTTACCGATTTCCCCGGTACTGACGCAGTCTGAAGTGACGGAAATAATAACTGCAATCAATAATTGGGAAGAATAAAAAGCCTGAAAACATCCATATTCAGGCTTTCTTATACCAAGAAAAAAATAAAAAAACTCACAATAGATAAAAAAGGGTCGTAAAATTTTGTCAAACAAATAAGTTTGACTAATTTTGCAACCGCAAATACCCCGACGGCTCTCCCGCCGGGACATTGCATAATAACTAAACAGAAAAATTAACAAAAACAAAGTAACTCATAGCAAATGATTATCGTACAAGTAAAAGAGGGCGAGAACATTGAGAAAGCACTCAAAAAGTTCAAACGTAAATTTGAAAGAACCGGCATCGTAAAAGAACTGCGCAGACGTCAGGCTTTTGAGAAGCCTTCAGTCACAAACCGCAAGAAGATGATCAAGGCTGCTTACGTTCAGCAGCTCCGTCAGGCGGAGCAGTAATCGCGCCTCCCGACACTTCGTCGCGATTAAGACAATCTCAGGCAATATCTGCCCAAGATTCTCAAAACCATCACCCGGTGCCTGTCTTTTAACAAGACGGGCATCGGTTTTATTTATATTTTATCCCAAAGGACTTACCGGACAACAAACGTAAGCCTTGTCATGCTCATCGACAGTTTTCTATCATATCTTCGCTATGAACTCAACCGTTCTTCACTGACTGTTGAGGCGTATTGCCGCGATCTTAAGCAATTTTCCGGATGGCTCACCTGTTTTAACCCTTCCCAATTCAAACCGGATGACGTTTCCCTCGCAGATATAAGAGCCTGGCTCGCTTCTCTCGCAAGAGAAGGAGTGACGCCACGCTCTTTAAGAAGAAAGGCACAAAGTCTGCGAGCCTTTTTCAAATATCTCTTGAAAACCGGAGTGATTACTTCAAATCCTACAGCTGACCTGACACTCCCGAAATTGCCCAAACATCTTCCCGACCATGTGCGCCCGGAGGAAGTTGAGGATATATTAAACCGAGAAGAAATAGAAACAGAATCGGAACTGGAAACAAATTCTCAGAATCTTGAAGATGAGGTCAGAAGCTATCTTATAGTTGAATTGTTATATTCCCTCGGTATACGTCGTGCAGAATTAATATCCATATCCGACCCCGACATAAGCGAAACCGCCTCAGAAATAAAAATCACAGGGAAAAGATCAAAGCAGAGAATTGTGCCCGTCCCCGCTCTTCTTATGCAACATATAAAGAGATGGCAAAACATTCGGGATTCAATTTGGCACGATCTTGAATCTCCGCGACCGCTTCTTGTTGTGAAAGGGAAGCGTATTACGCCGTCTCAAGTCTACTATGTGGTCAAAAAGTCGTTGTCCGAGACTTCGGCTCGGCGCAAGAGTCCACACGCCCTGCGCCATTCTTTCGCAACAGCAATGCTCAATGAGGGGGCAGACCTCAATTCAGTAAAAGAATTTTTAGGTCATGCCTCACTCGCCACAACTCAGATTTACACCCATATTTCATTCGCTGAAATGAAAAAAGCCTACGAAGGGGCACACCCAAGGTCAAAAAACAAAAAAATATAATAAATTTTACTCCATATTAAGCAAAACTTTCAGCTTTATTGTTTATCTTTGTAATCAAGGACGAAGAATCCGATCAGATTTCTTAATCACGGGTTCTCACTCTCCGGCCTTAGCAAACCCATGAATGGCGTCAGCTAATGACGCAAAGACAGTAATAACCATAAATACCCAAAATTATGGAAGTAAACATTAAAGCGATTCATTTCGACATTTCGGAGAAACTTGTTGCGTTCACCAACAAGAAGATTGATAAGCTCACCCGCCGTTTCGACGTGATCAGCACTGTAGAAGTTAACCTAAGGCTCATAAAGCCGGAAACAGCCATGAATAAAGAAGCAGGCATCCTGCTTGTCGTTCCCGGTAGCCCCGACCTGTTCGCATCAAAGACAGCCGACTCTTTTGAAGAGGCTATCGATCTCGCATTAAGTGCTCTTGAGCCTCAGCTCGAGAAATTGAAAGGAAAGAAATAATTTTCTTCTTTTTCTGGAAAAGCTCGGTTTATATCAGGCGTATTTCGGGATTACATGAAACAAACCCATTGCATAAATGCATAGCCTTTATTCCTATATCGGGCTTATATATTTTATTATAAAAATCTGACACGTGGCGCGCTTCCCTTACGAAGAGGGCCACGTGATTTATCTGTAGATATGTCTGAATCATTAAATGGGAAAGTAAACCCCACTCCCGACCCACTCAAAAAAACTAAGAAAAAGAAAAGCACAATTAAAATGGCTGCTATCTTTTTAGGAGTTGCTGTCATTGTTGCCTGCATTCTTGTCTGTCTTCCGCTTCTTATAGAGAAAGCAGCACGAGATGCCCTCATCAAAATTCCGCGCAACGCAACAAACGAAATGGTTCAAGACTCTATCTCCAAGTATCTTGACGATGAATATGCTGAAAAAGTGATGAGAGTGGCAAAAATCAGAGGGTCGGAATATGGTGAGCGATATGGAGCATATCTGATCGAACAGGGGATGTCTCCTCTTCAGGCGGAACATCGTCTGTCGCATGGTGCGCAACAACCGCTCACAGTAACCATCAACAGGTTTCGCACTTTGGAAAATCTTGCAAAAAAGGTGGCTGCAAAGCTCGACTTTTCTGCCGACGATCTTATTAAAACTTTAAAAAATGAAGAGCTCCTTGTCGAATATGGGTTGACCTTCGATCAGGCATTGTCACTGTTCGTAGAAGATTCCTACGATTTCTATTGGACTGCCTCACCTACGGCATTCATCCAGAAAATTGGTGCCAACTATAATAAAATATGGAATGAGGAAAGAACTCAGAAAGCCAAAGACCTCGGATTGACACCTGCTGAACTAATGACAATAGCTTCCATAGTTGATGAGGAAACAAATAAACTTGACGAGAAAGATGAAATCGGCAGACTATATATCAACAGATATAAAAAAGGGATGAAACTTCAGGCAGACCCGACAGTGAAATATTCGGTCGGCGATTTTTCTCTTCGAAGAATCCTCAACACCCATCTGAAAACCCGGTCGCCGTATAACACCTACCTCAACACAGGTCTTCCTCCCGGTCCGATTCGCACTACAAGTCTGGCGACAATAGATCAGATTCTTAATTCCAAACCTTCCGAAGACATATATATGTGTGCTAAGGAAGACTTCTCCGGCTATCATAATTTTGCCGCCACATATAAGGAGCACCTTGCTAATGCAAAGCGGTATCAGGCAGCTCTCAACAAACGGGGAATAAAAAAATGACAAGATCACTTTATGAGTCGATCCATCCAATTTTTACGAAAAATTTACCATTATTGGAATTTCTCAATTTTAATATTTTTAACTAATTTTGCGTTAAATTTAAGACCGGTATAATGCACCTCCGATTGTTGATTATAATACTGGCCATATTGTTCCCGGCGATGTCAATAAAAGGTAAATCCGCAGACACCGTCGGTGATGTTGTATCTTATCGATTGATTGACCTTCATGCACCACACACCGATGTCTCCGATATCCAATTGGATGTCAAGGCTTCCTCACCTGAATTAGAATATATCAAACCTTTGCCTCGGTCAGATATGCAGATGTGGTGGTGGGACCTTGCCAAGAGAGGGAAGCTCAATCTTCAAGATACTGCTGTGATATACCCTAAATTCATAAAATTCTGTGTAGACGTCTATAATTGGGGCGACCGTTTTTTTAACTCTTATGATCCTCAATATGTTGTAGGAACCGGAAAGCGTTGGAAAGTCCGTATACTTAACGACAACTGGGTAGACAGCTATGCAATGACTCTTCCGGGGAAATTAAATACTCACATGCTTAGTAACCTATACTCTAATATAGGTGGCTACATCCAGTATATGGCGGTCAGCGTCGGCACCACCTACGACATGGGCAATTTTTTCAGCGATGATCCGGTCCGTCATAAAAAGTGGGAGTTTGGTTTCAACTGCGCATTGTTCAATGCCGAAATATATTATCAGGAAAACACCGGAGGAACATATCTCCGCAAATTCGGAAAATACAAGGACGGGAAAATATTCAAAATGAAATTTCCGGGGGTTGAATTATACAACTTAGGTATTGAAGCATATTATTTTTTCAACAATAAACGATATTCTCACGGAGCCGCCTACAATTTCTCGAAGTTTCAGAAAAAAAGTCAAGGTTCGTTCCTCGCAGGATTTGCATATTCCGACCTCAAGGTCGGCTTCAATTTCCATGAACTCCCGGAACAACTTAAACCATACTTGACCATTCCTGTCAACTCTTATCTATTCCACTATAAATCCTACAGCATCCTTTTTGGATACGGCTACAACTGGGTAATCAAGCCAAAATTGTTGTTCAATTTCACTGCAATGCCTTCAGTAGGGCTTAGCCATTGCTATGAAGATTCATTGGAAGGGAAAAAATACATGGTGGCGATGAATATAAGTGCCCGCACGTCTTTAACCTACAATCTCGGCAACTTCTTTTTCAGCCTTATTGGTAAAATGAACGGACACTGGTATAAAAGTGCCACCTACTCCCTCTTCAGTTCAGTAGAAAACTTCTCCGCCAACATCGGGTTCCGCTTCTAAAATATCCCTATCTTTCCAGGGCAGGTTCCTATACGAGACACTCCACAAGCGAAAATACTAACTTATAAAATTACCTTCTGTATTCTACACTTGGTGTTTCAGGGAAACGTCCTACCCTTTGTCCCCTATGCCCACCTTAATGTCAGTTTCAATGATTTATTTGATTATTTGAGGAATATTGATTACTTTTGCAACTCGAACTAACCGGAATTTCTATTATAATCGAATTCTTATCATAATCACTGAAATTTTATAATAGACATTTCTTTTTAATAACCAGACATGACACCAAACATAAGCACAGCGTCCAAACCTTCGGCTAAAGGCGCCAATCCATATCTCCTGCCCTTTATCCTTATCACCTCCCTGTTTTTCATGTGGGGCTTTGCACGCTCCATTCTCGATGTGCTCAACAAGCATTTCCAGGAATCCATGGAAATTTCAGTGGCACAGTCCACTATGGTTCAAGCCTCTACATACGTGGCTTATGCACTTATGGCTCTCCCCGCAGGTATATTCATTACAAAATACGGTTACCGCCGTGGTGTGGTATTCGGACTCCTTCTCTTCGGACTCGGAGCTCTCGCTTTCATCCCGGGAGACATGATCGGCTCTTTCGGATTCTTCCTCGCTCCATTATTTGTCATAGGATGCGGACTCGCAGTGCTTGAAACAGCCGCCAATCCTTATGCTGCAGAACTGGGAGACCCTGCCAAAGCGGCAAGTCGACTTAACCTCTCCCAATCATTTAACGGACTTGGATGCATTCTTGGACCGGTGCTTGTGGGAGGCTTCCTATTCTCAGGAGACGGAGAAAGTTCAGTGGCTCTCCCATACGCAATTATGGGATGTATAGTCCTTCTCGTCGCTTTTATATTTACCCGTGTCAAGCTCCCGGAAATAAAGAACGAATCGGATGCCCCGGGTGCAAATGAAAAGCGCACACTGGGTGGCAACATCAAGTGGCTATGGAGCTCAAACAGATTTAAATGCGGGGTGCTCGCACTTTTCTGCTACGAAATCGCCGAGATTGCTATCAACAGCTTATTCATAAATTATGTCACCGAAGATGGATGGATGGATAAAATAACCGCAACATGGGCATTGTCTTTCGGTGCCTTGGGTCTTTTTCTTCTCGCCAGAGTGGCAGGCAGCGCCATCATGAACTATATTAAAGCAGAAAAAGTACTTGCTTTCTGCGCTGTGATGACAGTAATCGGTGCAGCTCTTGTAACACTCGATCTCGGCTTGCTTTCAAGAGTAGGACTATTCATGTGTTACGCCTTTGAAGCCATCATGTTCCCCACGATATTCGCAATCACAATCAGCGGATGCGCATCCGCCACTAAAATAGCCTCCTCTTTCCTCATGATGACTCCGCTCGGGGGAGCCGTAGGCACATTCCTTATGGGGTGGGTGGCTGGCATGACAAACATGTCAACCTCATTCATCGTCCCCACCCTGGCATATTGTGCCGTACTATTTTATGCAATTCCCGCTATGCACGGTAAATTCAAAAATTAATTATCATGACACCGGATATTTGTTGCATCGGACACATAACCCTTGATAAAATAATCACCCCACGTCTTGAAACCTACATGCCCGGAGGCACTGCATTCTATGTGGCACACGCACTGGCAAATCTTGACCACTCGAATTTTAAACTGCTTACATCTGTCGGACCTGATGAAATGAAAGCTGTTGAAGATATCAGGGCAAGAGGCATAGAGGTAGACGTAATTCCAAGCCGGAAATCAGTATTTTTCGAAAATAAATACGGAGACAATCCTAACGACCGCACACAACGGGTACTGGCGAAAGCAGATCCCTTTACTGTCGACAATCTTCAGAACGCTGAAGCAAAGATCTTCCATCTCGGCACTCTTTTAGCCGATGATTTCTCCCTTGATGCTTTGAAATTACTATCAACTAAAGGCATTGTCTCAGTCGATGCACAAGGTTATCTGAGAGAAGTGAGAGGAGAACAGGTTCATGCCATAGACTGGACTGATAAAAAAGAAGCCTTGAAGTATATCGATATCCTCAAGGCAAATGAAAAAGAAATGGAAACCCTCACGGGGACTTCCGATCCACGCGAAGCCGCCCGAATACTTGCTGAATGGGGATGCAAAGAGGTTCTTCTCACCCTTGGAGACCGTGGCTCATTGATATATGCCGATGGCGTCTTCTACGACATTCCTGCTTATCCCACTACAGAAGTTGTTGACGCAACCGGTTGCGGCGACACCTATATGGCAGGGTATCTCTATAGCCGTAGTCGCGGTGCGGATTATGTGGAAGCCGGCAAATTTGCAGCTGCAATGTGCACTCTCAAACTCGCGCATACCGGTCCGTTCAACGGTACTGAAGCAGACGTGACCTCCATAATCTCTTCAGGGAATCACCAATAGGCATTATATTTATTGACTTTTACCTTATCTTCCCATATCGGAGAACCCTTCGGTTCGGGAATTGAATCTACAAGCCGGTTGTTTTTCAATCCGGCTTTTTCCATATCCAGATTAGCAAAAGCATCAATTTGCCTACGATTGACTATAAACCTTCTGCAAGTGCGATATGATCCCATCCTACCGCTTGACGGATCCATCCAGGGTGGCAACATCTTCATCACATAATCCGGTCTGCTCTTCATTTTTATCCCGTTTCCAGGTGGATACGCCTCAGTGATACTATAAACATTTCCTTTGTCTACCCCCGGGAATGAGTAACTCACCAATACCCTGAAAAGCGTATCTTCGGTTTCATTGTTCAGATAGCTACCGCCAGAATGCATCCCTTTGGTAAAAGGAAGCGCAAAATATCTTTTCACATCATATCTTTTCCCGTCATCCTTTACAGTCGCGACATCCGGTAGAAACCAAAGTAAAAATCCTGTTACAGCCAAATACAATATCACGCTTACAAACAATGGTGAAACAGATATCCCCAGCAACATATTCTTCACACCTCTCTCTCCCTTCGAACTGTCTTCAATAGATTGCGTGTCGATATAAGTATTAAGATGCATATATTTAGGTTTAAAATAGTAATAAGCCGACACTGTTTCCAGAAGTGACACAGCAACCCATATTGCTTTAGATTCGGGAAACCTCAATAATACCCATATCATTATCATAATCAACAAAACGAATACCGACAACGATATAGGGTAATATCGCGAAGACTCAAGTTTGTTAAGGTCCTGATGCTTTTTTTGATAACTCAAATTATAATTACCAAACCAACAGGCAATAGGGACCGCCGCAAAAACGGCAATTATAATGCCTGTCAATTCCAAACCTTTCTCAGATAGCTCCATAGTCAGTCAATAAAAAAAGACCGGTCTCCTGATTGAAGTCCGGTCTTTTTATGAGGTTATAATGAGAATTTATTCTGCATTTTCTTCATTGTTGCGAGGAGTGAAACGACGCGGACCGTTGTTGTCGCGACGGGGACGGTTGTCGCCACCATCACGACGGAACTCTCTGCGGGGACCATTGTTGTCGCCATCGCGGCGCGGGCCGAAGTTATCGCGACGGGGACGGTTGTCGCCACCTTCACGACGAGGACCACGGTCACCACCTTCGCGACGTGGACGTGCCTCACGCTCCACATATCCTTCCGGTTTCTCTGTGAGAACACGCATTGACAGGCGATACTTACCGGTCTTCTTATCTATCTCGATAAGTTTGACCTTAACCTTGTCGCCTTCCTTCAAACCGCTCTGTTCCATTGAATCAAGACGATCCCATGAAATCTCGCTGATATGGAGGAGACCATCGCGGCCTGGCATGAACTCAACGAATGCACCGAAGTCGAGGATAGAACGGACTGTGCCATCGTAAACCTCACCTTCTTCAGGCTGAGCGACGATTGCACGAATCTTTGCAAGAGCGGCATCGATACTTTCCTTGTCCTTGGAAGCAATCTCAACGATGCCGATGCCTTGCTTCTCATCTTCTTCGATAGAGATTGTAGCACCTGTCTCTTCCTGAATGCCCTGGATAACCTTACCCTGCGGTCCGATAACAGCACCGATAAGTTCTTTCGGTATCTGAAGCGTAACCAGACGCGGAACATGAGGTTTATAGTCTTCACGTGCCTCAGGAATAGTTTCCTTAATAATATTAAGAATGTGCAGACGACCCTGACGAGCCTGCTCAAGTGCCTTCTCGAGTATCTCATAGCTAAGACCGTCACACTTGATATCCATCTGGGTTGCTGTGATACCCTTTTCTGTACCGGTCACCTTGAAGTCCATATCTCCGAGATGGTCTTCATCACCAAGAATATCTGAAAGAACAGCATATTTAACAGCACCCTTGTCAGAGATAAGACCCATAGCCACGCCGGCAACCGGACGTTTCATCTTCACACCGGCATCAAGAAGGGCGAGAGTACCGCCACACACTGTAGCCATTGAAGAGGAGCCGTTACTTTCGAGAATATCGCTGACAATACGGCAAGTATAGGGGAAGTTGTCAGGGAACATGCGTTTAAGCGCACGGTGTGCAAGATTGCCATGACCCACTTCACGACGGCCTACGCCACGCTGGGCACGAGCCTCGCCAGTTGAGAACGGGGGGAAATTATAATGAAGCAGGAAACGCTCCTTGCTCTGGTTGAGAACATCGTCCACAATCTTCTCATCAAGAGTTGTGCCAAGAGTGGCGGTAACGAGAGCCTGTGTCTCTCCACGAGTGAAGATCGCAGTTCCATGAGGACCCGGAAGATAGTCCACCTCACACCAAATAGGACGAATCTCAGTGGTCTTTCTACCATCAAGACGGATACCCTCATCAAGCACACAGCGACGCATTGCCTCTTTCTCCACATCGTGATAATAGCGCTTCACCATAGCTACACGCTGTTCGGGGGTGTAGAGTGCAAGTTGCTCTTCTGTCATTTCAGGAAGGTTCTCGATATATTCGTCGCAAATCGCACCGAAGCTGTCGGCACGCCAGTGTTTGTCGGCACTGCCTGTACGTGCGATTGCGTAAGCCTTGTCATAGCATTTCTCCTCAACATCTTTGCGGAGAGCTTCATCGTTAACCTCATGGTTATATTCGCGCTTCACCTCTTTGCCTGCCTCCTTCATGAGTTCAAGCTGCACGAGACAATGCTTTTTGATTTCATCGTGGGCAACCTTGAGAGCTTCGAGGAGTTCTGCTTCAGAAACCTCATTCATTTCGCCCTCCACCATCATGATGTTGTCATAAGTAGCACCCACCATAAGTTCGATGTCAGCACGCTCAATCTGTTCAAAAGTAGGGTTGATTACCCATTCTCCGTCCACACGAGCCACGCGCACTTCTGAGATTGGACCTTGGAACGGTATATCGCTACACATCAACGCTGCTGAAGCAGCAATGCCGGCAAGAGCGTCGGGAGCCTCATTGGCATCTGCTGAATACATCGTGACATTCACGAATGTCTCTGCATGATAGTTATCAGGGAACAGAGGGCGGAGCACACGGTCTACAAGACGCGATGTCAGAATCTCATAATCGCTGGCACGACCTTCTCTCTTAAGGAAACCGCCCGGATATCTGCCGATGGAGGAATACTTCTCTTTATACTCTACTGTGAGCGGCATGAAATCCACGCCCTCATTTGCCTCCTTGGCAGAACATACGGTAGCAAGAAGCATGGTGTTCCCCATGCGTACCTCTACCGCGCCATCAGCCTGCTTTGCAAGTTTGCCCGTCTCTAAAGTGATCTGACGGCCGTCGCCAAGCTCGATGGTCTTCTTTACTGGCTTTAACATATAAATTTCTTTCTTGTTTTTTCTTCGCTGAGTGAAAATTAGTGCAAAGTTAACATTTTTATTCCGTACAAACCACTTATTCTTATTATATTTGCACTCCGAAATTGAAATATTACGACATGAAACGACATTTTTCATACTTTTCAGCCCCTGTTGCGATGGCTGCAATCGCATTTTCCGCACTTACCACAGCTTGCGGAAGCGATGACTTCAAGATTAAAGGTGAAATATACGGCGCCGATGACCAACCCGTGGTTCTCGCCAAATCCGATTTTCACGGACGTTGGGTAGCAATTGACTCCACCCGCACTTCTTCCAACGGATCGTTTTCAATATCCCGACCCGCGCCGGCAGCTCCCGAGATTTTCCGTGTTGAGGTAGACGGACGTTTTATTTACGTCCCTATAGATTCTACAGAAACAGTCACTGTAACTTCTTCTCTCGACAAATTCGGATCTGAATTTACACTTACGGGATCTCAAAAGGCTGAAGCTCTTGAACGTTTCGAAAAAGAAGTGCTCGCACTCCCGGCTGGTGTATCTCCCGATTCGCTTGAATCTTTCAAACGCAACATTTTCACAAAATATATGCGCGACGGTCAAGGGTCTATCGTAAGTTATTATATACTTACTAAATTTGTAGGCGACAAGGCCCTTTTCGACCCCCAGAAAGACTACAAATATTTCGCAGCGGTTGCCAACGGATTCAAGCAGCTTCGTCCTGATGATCCCCGCACTGCCCTTTTGGAAAAGACAACGCTTGATGCTCAGAAACTACGCAATAAAGGCAAAGGAAACGCCATCCAGATTGAAGCGGAGGAAATAAAAGTGATAGATATAGAATTGCCTGATGAAAACGGGAAAAACCGTAAGCTTTCCGAACTCGTAGGAAACGGGAAACCCACAGTGGTCATTTTCTCTCTGCTCACTCACCCTGACTCCCCTGCCCTAAATCTTGAGCTGTCGCGCCTTTACTCCTCTCTTGGAGGGAATGTCAACTTCTATCATATTTCTCTCGACCCAGACCAATATACCTGGCGTGACGCTGCAAAAAATCTCCCGTGGGTCACGGTTTTCGATCCTGATGGTGAATATTCCACCGCTGCATTGAAATACAACGTATCCGACCTGCCTACATATTTCGTATACTCAGCACAAGGAGAACTCCAGGCACGTGCCGCTAATATTAACGAATTGCGTAAGCAACTCCGTTGACACCCTCTCTGATTTGACGAAACACATAGGGACGCGCAACTCAAACGCGTCCCTATACAATTAGTACAAGTCTTACATAAATATGAAGGCTAAATCTTTTTTTGCAATCCTCTCTATCCTCTTTGTCTCTAACGTATATGCACAAGAAGCTCCAAAACTTCAGGTGTCGCCATCCGGACGAATCCTTATGGACGGTGCGCTATATGCATCTCCACAAAAAGAATTGTTCCCCGATGGGGTGGCGATACCTGAAGTAAGACTCGGAGCCAAATTCAAATATGGGAATTGGTCTGCATCAATGGATGTCTGCTACGCTTATGCCAAAATCGGACTGCGCAACATGTGGATTGAATACGGATTCAATGACCATAGTGCAATCCGTTTTGGGAATTTCATTCACCAATTCGGACTCCATGCCACCTCCACATCCTTGAAAAGCACGTTTGAACAACCTCTTGCCAATGCGCTTTTCACCCCAAGCCTGCAAATGGGCGCTATGTATGTCAACTACTCCAAACATTTCTTCGGAGCGGTCAGTGCACACGTGGAATCTAACGCGCGTACAAATATAATGAACTCCCCTTCATTCAATCAGCAGGGTTATGGGTTTCTGACAAGACTTGTCTGGAGAAATGCCGCTCCTGACCGTCCGGTGTTTCAAACAGGAATCAGCGGTGGATTCGCAACTCCTCAAAGACACCTCGTAGGAGATGTCGATGTGCACGACGGATTTGCCATCTCCGCGAATTTCCCTACAAAGGTGGCACAGGTCGAAGCCATAGGCACCACTGTAGCAAACTCAAAAAATCTTTTTAAGCTTTCTCCCGAACTACTCCTTTCATACGACAGGTTCGCACTGGAATCTCAATATTTTTTCCAACAAATCAACAGGAGAGGAGGACTTCATGCTTTCAGGGCACAAGGGTGTTATGCCACTCTCAGAGGAATCATTTTCGGTGACCGCTACTCTTATGTGTCATCGACCGCCCTTGTCTCGAATCCCAAAAACAAAACTTTGGAGTGTGTGCTAAACTATAACTATGCAACTCTGTCAGATTCCAAAGCTGAAATATGGGGAGGCAGAAGCAACAGTTTCAATGTAACATTCAATTATTATTTCAATCCATACATTACAGGACGTCTGAACTACACCTACACCCATGTGTGGAATCGTGAAGGTCATGATCCAATGACACTCAACGGATTTCAGGCTCGATTAATGCTACTTTTCTGATGAATATAGACTGGAAAGACGCACTCGGAGCTCTTAAAGCCTCCGGAACGATACCCATTGACAACTCCCCTGAACCGGTGGAAGAAAACAACGCACACCCTGCGATTCAAAAAACTCCGCTGAAGGTTGTCATCGACCGTAAAGGAAGAAAGGGTAAGACTGCAACTATCATTGAAGGGTTCACAGGTTCAGTCGAGCAACTCGAAGAACTTGCAAAGATCCTCAAACAGAAACTCGGTACGGGCGGAAGTGCCCGTAGCGGTGAAATTTTAATTCAAGGCGAGCGTAAAACCGATGTTATAAATATTTTACGCTCTCTCGGTTACAAAGCAAATTGACATCATGCTGCAACTGCAACGCGCTTCGGCAGGGTCCGGCAAGACTTTTACCCTCGCAAAAAAATTCATCTGGTTTCTCATTTCAATCAAAGAAGACGGGAAGCCCCGACGTCTGCGCACTTCACGTGAAATTGCTGATGGTCTTGGCAGAATTCTTGCCATAACATTCACCAATAAGGCGACAAACGAGATGAAACAGCGTATTGTAGCAAAACTTGCAGATCTTTCACGCGCCGCAGAAGAAGAAGCCACAGACAAACTATATGACTCTGTCGCTTATCTGAAAGATTTTTCTAACGATCTGAATGTATCTCCCAAGGCAATCGGGGTGGCTTGTCGTGAAGCACTGTCAGTGCTTCTTAACGATTACTCTGATTTCAGGGTGTCAACAATTGATTCTTTTTTTCAATCAATACTTCGCACTTTTGCCTACGAATCAAACCTCAACGATTCTTATCAAGTAGAGATTGACACTGATTATCTCGCCACCGCCGCTGTGGATGCAACTCTCGATACCGTCGACAATCCACACGCAAACGATTCCTCCGCTTCCATGTGGCTAAAGCTTCTCATGAATGAGGCGGCGACTGCCGGTTCTCAATGGAACGTTTTTCAGAAAAGCGATACCCCACAATCTATCTATTCCCGTCTCCGACGTTCAATACATCGACTGGAAAGCGAGGAATTCAAAGGCGTCCGAAAAGAGCTTGACTCTTATTTTGAATCGTCGGAACATGAAGATCCGCTTGCAAAAGCATATGTCTCTTTGAAAAAACGCATGGAATACCCTCTCCGTGACGCTCTTAAGGAAGCCCAGGATTGTTGTGTCCGTCTTGTTGCATTGCTCCGTGCAGACGGGATTGATCCGAAAGATGGTTGTCAGAGATGGTTTGACACTCATATTCGTAAACTTCCTCTTCTCAATTTCAACGACACATCGTCTAAACCACCTTTCAAACCTCTTGTCATATCCGACACCAAGCCCCTCCTAAAAAAGGGAGTCTCATCCCCGCATTCCGAAGAGATCAACCGCAATGCGGCTATAATGTATGAGGCATATTCGCTTTGGCTTCAATTAAGAGAATCAACAGAATGGCGCCACTGGTCGGTATATTCACCACTCCTGCCCTATCTCGGCTTATTGGGGGAGGCACGGAAAAGAATGCTCGATTACCTTGAGTCTAACAATATGATTCAATTGGGAGAAACCAATTCGATGTTAAAAAGAATTATCGGTGAAGACGACGCTCCCTTTATCTATGAAAGGCTCGGAACTGCAATCAACCATTATCTAATTGATGAATTCCAAGACACATCCCGGATGCAATGGGATAATCTCCGTCCTCTTTTACTTGAAAACGACAGCAGAGGGCAAGACAACCTAATCATCGGCGATGCAAAACAGAGCATATATCGTTTCCGGAATGCAGATCCCTCTTTGATCACCACAAGCGTGCCCGATACATTTCCCCGCCATCATGCAGCAGGCATGAGCAAGGCTGACAATACCAACTGGCGCTCCGACCGTAGAATTGTAGAATTCAACAATTTCTTCTTCAAATCCCTTGTAAACGAAATTGAAAGTCTATCAAAAGGAACTCTCGATTTCTCAAATCTATATAGCAACGTCGCCCAATTTCCAAGCCACCGCGAAGAGAAGGGATATGTCGAGATACGTTTTGTCAATCAAGATATTTCAGCTGAAACAGGAGATGACGATCCCGACGAATCCACGTCTCCGCTATCTTTGGTAGGTCCACTTATATCCTCTTTGCTTGAGCGCGGTTACGAATGCCGCGACATCGCTCTCCTTGTCGACACCAATCAGCTTGGCAAAGACGTGATCGCCGCTATAGTCGATTACAATTCCGGATTGTCGGACGGAAATAAAAAAATCGATTTCATAAGTGAGGAATCGTTGCTTATATCGTCAGCTGAGGCTGTCGGCATAATAATCAATGTGCTTAGAAAAATGATAAGCGGATCGCTCCCTAAAGACAATGATGACAAAGACGGAAATGCAAGGCATGATTGGAGCGAGATTCGCACGAACTTCAGTTTCTATTCTCTTCGGCATCCCGAATTGAGCGTTGCCGAGCAAATCGCCGGATTTCTTCAGGAAGATTCACCTGAGGAATCCATCAATCGTATGCTCTCTTCCATGCAGACAGTCGCCCTCCCGGCACTCATAGAAGCGATCACCGAGAATTTTGTACCCGAAAATCTGAGACGTTCTCAGGCTGTATTCATTGCCGCCCTTCAAGACATAGTGCTGGAATATTGCGAAAGATATGCCGCCGATGTCGCCTCGTTCCTTAATTGGTGGGACACAAAAGGTAAAGAACGTTCAATCTCTTCTCCTGAGGGCACGAATGCTGTCCAGATAATGACGGTCCATAAGGCAAAAGGATTGGAATTCAAGTGCGTGATAATGCCTTTCGCAACAGCTTCCATGACTCCTTTGAGAAAATCTGAATGGAGGTGGGTGCGACCCGCCTCCTGTTTCGCGGACGCCGGATTGCCACCATTCGTGCCTGTTGAAACGACTTCGGCTCTTGAAAACACAGAGCATGCTGAAATATATCATAAATATTTCGATCTCTACATGATGGACAGGCTCAATTCAACTTATGTGGCATTCACCCGTGCCGTTAGCGAGCTTTACATTATCACTAAAATGCCCAAGAGGGCAGATTCAAGCATTTGCTATTATCTGAAAGAAATCTGTGGAAATGCCGACAACTATCTTGCTCAATACAATACACCCGAAGACAAGGATTTTATTCTCCCTGAAGGGATCTCTCATTGGAATGATGCAGGCGATATACTTATGTTTGGAGAAAAGCCCGCTGTAATTCCACATTCTTATGAAGTTGACAAGGCTGATGAAACAGAACTGATAATAGAAGAATATGGAGTAGACAGCAGTCCTGCAATCCTTCAATATGTCGAGAGCGACATGAAAATCCCGCCAACTCTCAATCAAGACAATACCACAGAAGGTGAAAATGATCCAGACACTTCTACCATTATGCCGGAAGCCGCTGATACGGATCCTCGTTCAGAAGGCAATCTTCTTCACACTGTGATGGGAATGATCAAAACCACTGAAGATATTCACCGTGCCATTCTGACAATGAAGACCCGTGGACTCATAACACACCGTCAGGCGGAAGAATGGGAGCCTATGTTGTCGGAAGCTTTAAACAGGGCTGAGATTAGAGATTGGTTTAGCGGCAATTGGAAAGTGCTTAACGAACGATCTATATTAATTCCAAAGTCTGCAGACCGACGTCCTGACCGTATTATGATTTCTCAGGATAAAAGGAATGCTATTATTCTTGACTATAAGTTCGGAGGGGAGACACATTCAAACGCTTATGTGAAACAGGTAAGAAATTATATCAGCTCATTCAAGGAAGCCACCGGTATTCGCAATGTGAAAGGTTATCTATGGTATGTCAGGGCAGACCTGTTGACAGAAGTCTAACTCCATTACATAAAATTTGGATATGTCGCGCCAAACCATTAACTTTGCATCGTAAAACCAACACTCCTAAATTTTGGATACAGACCCTTTACCATCTCCTTCTCCCACTGTTTCCCTATTGATATTATTGTCGCAGGTTATAGAACTGCATGCACCCGAAAATTGGGTGTCGTGGGGAACGCTTATTTTTGTGGCTGCCATATGCCTGATGATTTCCGCATTTGTCTCCGGTAGTGAAATTGCATATTTCGGTCTTACCGCCGCCGACATCGAGGATTTGAGTGAAGAAGAAACTCCGCAGGCTCAAAAAGCATATTTTCTGCTTCGCAACAGCGAACGCCTTCTTGCCACAATCCTTATTTCAAACAACCTTGTCAACATAACGATGGTAGTTGTGCTTAGCTACGCCATCAATCAGGTTGCCGCCTTTCATAGTTCTGTAGTGGATTTCCTTCTGCAGACGGTTCTCCTTACGTTCCTTTTACTTTTGTTTGGAGAGATTTTTCCCAAACTTGTGGCTCGGAGCAAAACCGTGAAATGGGTAAAATTCGCTTCAGGAGGATTGAACGTGCTTTACCGTCTCACCGGACCTCTTGCAAAATTGATGGTCAAATCATCTTCCCTGGTCAACAAGGTGGTTACAAAAAAGAACGAGAATCTCTCAACCGACGAGCTTGAAAAGGCTCTTCAGATTTCCGACATAAAAGAAGGTCAGGATAAAGAAATGCTTGAGGGAATCCTGACTTTTGGCGAGAAAGAAGTGAGCGATATCATGATTTCACGCGTAGACATCACCGCTATAGAATATCACGACACCTGGAGCGAGGCATTGGATGTTATTCTGAAGTCAGGTTATTCCCGTATCCCTGTCTACGATACATCTCAAGATACCATACGTGGAATCCTTTATTCCAAAGACCTTCTTCCTTATATCGGCAAGCAAGGCGACACATTCCGCTGGCAGACACTTTTACGCGAGCCATATTTTGTGCCGGAATCACGAATGATCGATGATCTTCTTGAAGATTTCCGCAAGAAAAAAATCCACATAGCCATCGTTGTCGATGAATATGGCGGCACACAAGGGATGGTCACTCTCGAAGACATCATTGAAGAAATTGTCGGCGAGATAGATGATGAATATGACGAGTCCACCTCTTTTTATAAGAAAATTAATGCCAACACCTACATCTTTGATGCCAAGATACCTTTAGGCGACTTCTGCCACATTATCGGCATTGAAGAGGAGGAACTCGGAGATTGCGGCGACGCGGAAACTTTGGCGGGACTCCTTCTTGAGATCAAGGGAGACTTCCCTACACTTAAGGAATGTCTACTGAGAGAACCTTGCCGGTTCCAGGTAATCCAGATTGACCGTCATAGAATCACAAAAGTGAAAGTAACAGTCACCCTGCCTCCAAAAGAATCTAATGAAGAAACTGAAAAATGACCATGGAATCTGAATTAATATATTGGCGTCATCCCACCCCCATCGGAATAAAGGTGGAGGAAGTATCCGGAATGCAAGACAAGTCCGGTAGATTATGGAGAGAAATGGCTTTGCAGATTTATTGTGAAAACGGTATCGATGGATACCGTGAGGTTGGACATTTCTCAAACGGGGCACCCTTCCTTTTCGGAGAGACTTCCCGTATTTCTCTTACTCACACAAACCACCTTCTTGCTGTAGCTACATTGCCCAAGACTCCGGAAGCCGATCTCGCTAAATTTTCTCAACGCGCGGCATTAGGGATCGATGCTGAAAGCCTTGATCGCTCTCAGGTTATTAAAGTGAGAAATAAATTTTTATCTGACACTGAAAAGGATTTTATTAAGGAGGATAATCTTGAGGCTAACATCATTGCCTGGACAGCAAAAGAGGCATTGTATAAGGCTGGCATGACCGAAGGGATCGATTTTAAGAATGATATTGTAATTGAGAAATTGCCGGAGATAGACCGCGACATGAATATGCCGGGATCCCCGGAGCCTGTTATCGGGAAAGCGACAATAACCCTTCCATCTGAAACCGGAACAACGTCTGTGGTAATGGAGCTTTATAGCTACGAATCGGAAGGTTGCTGCGTCACAATAGCCTACTCACCGAAATGCGCAAAATTCGGCAGAAAACGCAATCAATAGACTGGCATGATGCCGTTCACCTGTACTTTGTGTCAGTTTGTGATTTTCTTCATCAGCCGTTTAAAGAGAAGTTACCCTAACTTGTTAATAACACTAAGGATTAAGCAAATCCTTATTATAATAATTAAGTATGGCGTTGGCTGATTCCAACGCCTGCTTTGCTTTACTGTCAGGATTAATACGGATTGCCGCGAGATAGTCTTTTATTGCAAGCGCCCGTTCCCCCATCGCCCAATGCTTCATACCTCTTAGAGTATAAGCTTTCTCATCTTCATGTGAAGCGATATATTCATCCAGCATCGGAATAGCCTCTTGAGGCATCATATCTTTTATATCGTCTAAAATCATATCTCTACTATCATTAATCCTATCCTATTTTCTCGATAAACATTACATGGTTTCAATCAGCAATCTTGACGATTTCACCTCCCTGCCAAGAAACATAGAGGCAAGCGAATCAAATTTATCCGGACTTTCTGTGGTCAAAAATTCTATATTACCCCCTTTCATACATTTCTCCTCAATCTCCGGATGTCGCCTGAGATAGTCTGCAAGACTGTCAGCCACCCTACTGCCTTGAGCGAATATTTTCACGTTGTCAGGAGCAAACTGTTTGATCTTCTCTATCAATATAGGATAATGTGTGCATCCGAGAACCAAGGTGTCAATTTCAGGATCTTCTGCCATTATCCCGTCAATATATTTTTTCACAAAATAATCCGCACCGGGGGAATCAGCCTCACGGTTTTCTATCAACGGCACCCACATCGGGCACGCATATTCCGTGATTACCATCCCGGCTCCCATTTTCTCAAGCTCCATGGCGTAGGAATGACTTGCAACTGTTCCCGGAGTTGCAAGCAACCCTATATGTTTGGTCTTGGTAATCTCCGGCAATACCTCCACCGTGGGACGTATGACTCCTAAAACCCTCCGTGAGGGATCGATATCAGGAAGATCATTCTGCTGTATAGACCTCAGAGCCTTTGCTGACGCGGTATTACAGGCGAGGATAACCAGATGGCAACCTCTCTCGAACAAAGCCTTTACAGCCTGCAAGGTGAAATCATAGACCACATCAAACGAGCGTGTGCCGTAAGGGGCACGGGCATTGTCTCCAAGATACAGGTAATCGTATTCCGGCAATCTTGCAACTATATCTTTCAAAATTGTCAGACCACCATAACCGGAATCAAAAACACCTATTGGCATATCAATCGAATTACAATTAGAACGATGAAGTTGTTTAAGAAACAGAAAGCGGAGCCTGGAGCTCCGCTTTCATATCTTTAATGTAAACTTTTTAATTAACACCGAGCTTTGCTTTCACTTGGTTGGTGATGTCTTCAACCGGTGCACCGAAATAAAGGATAATATCTGTACTTTTCGGCTGAATAAGCGAATAGCTGCCCTCTTTTCCGACTGCCTCTACCGCTGTCTGAATCTTCTGCATGATAGGACCCATGAGATCTGCGTTAAGCTTGTTGAGATCGTTGTAGGCAGTCTGCTGGAACTGCTGGATCTTCTGGTTGTAGTCCTGAAGTTCACGAGCCTTGCGCTCCTTGATTGCAGGAAGCTCGTCTTCCTTCATAGCCTGAAACTCATCATACATGCGTTTCATCTCTTCACCAAGCTTCTCATTCTCAGCCTCATATTTTTTAGACACTTCAGCAAGTTGTTTTTCAGCAGCCTCTTTCTCAGGCATAACGTTGAAAATTCCCTGCATGTCTACGAGCCCGATTTTTAATGTCTGTGCGGAAGCCAGCATTGGAATCAGCATGGCTGCCACTAACAAGAGTTTTTTTAGCATTTCGTTTCGTTTGTTATTTTATGTTTCTATATTGTTTTTAAGGTCCGCAAGTGTTAACTTGATTTCCAATCGCAAAGTTACTTAAATTATTTGGAATAACCCAATTTTGCGAGCACTTCATTGCTGACATCTATCCTGGGAGACGCAAAAACTATGCTTTGTGACGAAGCCCTGTCGAATATTGTCTGGTAGCCTTTCTCTTCAGCCACGGCTTTCACGGCATTATAGACATCTTCCTGAATCGGTTTCATCAGCGACTGACGCTTTTTGAAAAGTTCTCCTTCAGGTCCGAAATATTTATACCGGAGATCGGTCACCTCTTTCTCCTTTGCCACTATTTCCTCCTCACGTTTCTTCTTTTGGTCGTCTGTAAGGAAGACCATATCGCTCTGATAGTTCTTATACATTGTCTCGGCTTCTTTCGACAGCTCATTCACTTCTTTCTCCCAACGCTGTGAGAACTGGTTGAGCTGCTCGTTTGCCATTTCGTATGCCGGCACGTTACGGAGTATATACTCCATATCAACAAGTGCGAATTTCTGGGCAGACATCATTCCCGCGCCCATCAACACTACAAAAAGAGCAAGGATTATCTTTTTCATATTTATTCTGTTTTTAGTTATTTCCCTTTATGCGTGTATCCGGAATATTTCCCGGTATAAACTTACCTATAAGACTACTCTATAAAGATATAGTTTAAACGAAAGTCAATGCACACCGGTTCAAACCATCTGAAAAAGTGTTAAATATTTAAGCATTGTCCGGATTTTCGTCTTCCCGAAAATCCGGACAATGATGTTTAAGTTTTAGAATTCCTGTCCAAGCACGAAGTGAAGCTGGCTGCCTCCTCGGGTTCCCCATACCTTGTCGAAACCGTAGCCCCAGTCAATACCGAGAAATCCGAGCATCGATAGATAAAGGCGGACACCGACACCGGCACTTCTCTTAAGATTGAACGGTGAAAAATCTTTCACGGATGTCCAACAGTTACCTGCCTCAGCGAATGCAAGCGCATAGATTGTGGTTGAAGGCTGAAGCATGAACGGGAAGTGAAGCTCCATGCCGAAACGTCCGTAAGCATAACCTTCATAACCCCATGGAGTGAACTGACCATTCTCATAACCACGCATTGCCACTGTCTCTGTTGCATAAGTGTAGCTTCCCGACATACCGTCACCGCCGAAGTAGAATGTCTCGAACGGTGTTTTGAAATGCTTGTTCCATGATCCGAGAAGAGCGAAATCGGCACGTGTCATGAGCACAAGGGTCCATTGCCCGTTTGGATCTGTAAGAGGGGTATAAGTCTTGCTCTTGAATTTCACCTTATAGTATTCTATCCACTTATACATCTCCTTGGCGGCAGCTTCACGGCTTTCCGTATCGGTGTTGCTACGGTCTGACAATTTAGCAAGCTCAGCCCAGTTTTTATGTCTTGAGAACAACTTTGCCGGAGGTGTCAAAGTCAGATTGATTGAGAATTCCGAACCTCTACGCGGATAGATCGGCTGGTCTACGCTTGAGCGAGACAACGCAAGACCCAACATAAGAGAGTTGGAGATACCGTTATTCATATAATAGAGGTATTCCCAGTTCTTAAGATAATACCAGCGATAGGAAAGCGAAGCCTGGAACTGGAAGTAATCATCCGGCCAGCTCAGACGGGTACCGAATCCAACGCTGACGCCTGCCATTTGAAGCACCTTGTTCGGGTCGTAGGCGTTCTGCATGTAGTATTGAGAATTGTTATTTCCATACGTTCCTCCATACCAAAGAGAATTATAACCGCTGTTCCAATACTGGTTGTTGTAGAAGCTTGAGTTAATACCTGTAGACCGGCTGTAGTCAAGACTCACGGAAAGTGAATTCGGACGTTTACCTCCGAACCATGGATCAAAGAACGAGATGCTGTAGCTCTGATAATACTTGGCATTGGTCTGGGCAGAGATTGAGAATGTCTGCCCGTCACCACGGGGAATAATTCCTCGGTATGATCCCGGATTGAATAGATTCTTGATAGAGAAGTTGGAGAACGAGAGTGCCACCTGACCTGTCACACCGGTCTGGCCCCAACCGAAAGAGAGCTGAACCTTGTCGTTGGCTTTCGACTCAAGATCGAAGACGATATCCACGGTTCCATTATCCTCATCCGGTTCCGGGTTGATTCCCATGGTCTCCGGGTTGAAATGACCGGAAGCTGCGATCTCACGCGCAGATCTCATAAGGTCTGACTTGGAGAAGAGATCTCCCGGGCGCACACGAAGTTCCCTTCGGATCACCTTCTCGAACAGCTGGTCGTTACCATTGATCACAACCCTGTTGATGGTGGCTTGAGGACCTTCTATCACTCTCATCTGAAGCGCGATGCTGTCGCCCTTGACATTCTCCTCGATCGGTATGAGCTGGAAGAAAAGGTAACCGTTGTCAAGGTAAAAACTGCTCACCGCATCATCGTCGTCTTTCATACGCTTCTCAAGAAGTTTCTGATTATAGACGTCTCCAGGATAAATGCCAAGTACGTTATTCAAGAATTCTGTGGGGTAAACAGAGTTACCTACCCAGTTGATATCGCTGATATAATATTTCTTGCCTTCTTCCACATCGATATAAACATCGACGGTCTTGTCGTCATATCTCACCACACTGTCTCTCAAGATGCGGGCGTCGCGATAACCAAGCTCGTTATATTTCTGAATAATCCTGTTTTTATCGTCTTTATAATCGCTTTCAACAAATTTCTTCTGCTTGAAGAGATTGAGAAGATTGCCATTCTCATTTGTCTTCTTCATTGCCCCCTTCACCTTGCGATCGGAAAGAACTTCATTGCCCCCGATATAAATTTTATGCACCTTTACCTTGTTGTGGCGGTCAACTTCCACATCCAGGAATACCTGGTTGTCTTTTGACACGTCAGGCACCTGTCGAATGTGGACATTGGCATTCTTAAAGCCTTTTGCACCATAATAATCTTTGATGATCTGGGTGGCGCGTGCAACGATGTTGGGTGTGATCTGTTGTCCGGAAACCATGGAAAGGCGTTCCTGGATATCCTTCTTTTCGCCACCCTTCACGCCGCTGAATCTCATTTCTGACATTCTCGGCTGCTGACGAAGTGAAATCACAAGCCAAATCTTGTTGCCAAGCGCTTTTTCTGCATAAATCTGCACTTTCGAATACAAGCCCTGTCGCCAAAGGCGTTTGGTGGCATTCGTCAGCACATCGCCCGGCACTTCCACTTTCTCTCCAACCGAGAGACCTGAATGTGCGATTATGATATAGTCGTCTACATGGTTGATACCTTCCACCTTAATTCCGGCAATCTCATACACCTTGGGGATAGGGGAATAGATAATGTCCGGATTATAGATAGTGTCGTTTACGATTGACTGCACCGCATCTTGTGCATAAGCACCTGAAGCGGTGGAAATAGTCAAGGCAATCAAAGAAATCTTCAGCAGATTTTTCATCCTGATGATAAGTTATTCGTTATTCTGCACTTGCTCGCTGGTCTTTCCATAGCGGCGTTCGCGGCTCTGGAAGTCGATGATGGCATCCACATATTCCTCATCCGAGAAATCCGGCCAGAGCACTGGGGTGAAATATAGCTCACTGTATGCGATCTGCCACAGGAGATAATTTGAAATTCTTTCTTCTCCTCCTGTACGGATAAGAAGATCCGGATCGGGTATGCCCGCTGTGGTAAGATTGTCAGCAAACATCTCTTCTGAAATTGAATCAGGGTCAAGCTCTCCTGCCGCTGCCTTGCGGGCAAGGCGGCGTGCTGCTTCCGTGATCTCCCAGCGCGACGAGTAGCTCAGACACATGTTCAGCTGTAGGCCTGTGCAATGGGCTGTTGAATCACGGGCATATAAAAGTTTTTTTCTTGACTCTTCCGGAATTCTGTCGATATCACCGAGAAGGTGTATGCGCACATTGTTTTCAAGAAGCTCGGGAAGCTCCCTCTCAATTGCCCACCCTATCAGATACATCAACGTGTCGACTTCATCTGCAGGGCGGTTCCAGTTTTCTGTTGAGAAAGCGTATAAAGTTAGATACTTCACTCCGAGATCGGAAGAAAGTTTGGTGACCCTATGCACAGTCGACACACCTTCGGCATGCCCGTCGCTTCGGGCGAATCCTTGTCTTTTTGCCCATCTTCCGTTGCCGTCCATAATCATCGCCACATGCACCGGCATGCGGTTATGGTCGAGGCTGGATATCTTTTTCTGAAGTTCGTCCATGTTGATTCAGTCTTTATAGTTGCACGTTGCGCAGCGCTTGCTGAATTCGTAGCTCACTGTGAAAGTAAGCGTGGAATACCAGTCTGTATTTTTTATAAAAGAACTTTCTATTCCCATAGGGTCGTCAAGATAATTGCCGTCGAGTTTGTCTGAGAACGTTTTCTTCATCAAAAACTCTATGCCGAGATTCACCCTTTCGCTCGGTTTATATTTCACACCAATTCCGAAAGGTATCGTGAATGCCCCTCTTGTCTTCCCTTCAGTTTTCCACATTGTTCCGCCGACTCCTGCCGTGATATAAGGTGTTATCCTTTTTAAATGCCGGTAGGTCTCTCCAATTCCATAGTTGAAGAAGTTAAACTCAGCCATCTCTCCAATCTCATAAAATGTGGTCGTGAACTTATAGGTTCTGTCATTCGGAAATACGTTGGTCATTTCGGATGAATCGCCGGAAAGGCCGCCCACATAAAAGTTGGTCTTCAAAGCCCAACGTGGATTGACTATGTAACGCAAAAATATCTCGGCATCCCATGAGGGATTGCTCCAAAGATTTGAAGTGTTGGCATCCCCAAGATAACCTGTCATGCCAACACCCGCTCCGGTGTCAAACCGGTAATCTTCCTGAGCATTTGCCATAACCGATGTCGATAAAATCGACGTCATAGTTATAGCCATTGATATCAGCGGTCTGTTCAAAGGGTTAGAAAGCGTTAGGAGAGATTATATTTTCAGATGATTGGAGTGAAGGTAAGCCGGGCGAGAACTCCTCTCCAAATAGAATCCAAGAGTTCTCCCGAAGTTGTCACTCCACCCATCATGTATATATACGGACATTCCCAGGTGATGTCATATCCGTCGATTGTATATGAAAGATTTGCACGCGTAGGCAAACTTTTTGTCGCAACCTTCTTCCATGCATCAGCCAGGTCTGCATCAAGCGAAGAATACAACACCACGGCATTGGAGCCGACACTTCCCGGCAATTTGTCGGGAAGAGACAAGGCGTCTGACCCGGCATTCCATGTAACTCCATTGTCAAACGATATGTATGTCTTACGGTTGTAGTCTCCGTTCTCGAGCACACCGCCCATCAATATCCAGGCATCATAAGCTTTCTGCTTGAGATTGTTTGATGTGCGGCGATATACTATGTATTTGAACAGGGTTGCACCTTCAATCGCCGGTGTGGACTGAGCATCGATAGTTGCCCAGTTTGAGCCGTCGAATGCCCATGTATGGTTAGACGTCTCTCCTGTTGCCGTTTCTCCACCTACAAAAAACGCTGTGGGGTCGCCAGACCATTTCGTTTCAATTGTGCGGAATTCCGATCTGTTATATAGCGGAAAATCCGGATCCATTTCGGAGTCCTCTATTGAAACTGACGCAGGATAGTGACAATGCATCATTGTCCCTTCCGCATCTTTAACTCCAAGCACACTGCCGTTATATGCCCCGATAAGAGTGATCCATTTTTCTCCCGTCTCACTCCATTCATTGCCATCAGCCGATTCATACAGATTTCCATCATCATCAAGAATCCAGAATGAGGCCGGCGTATTGACAAGGCTGGCTATATTCGGCATAAATTGCAAATCGAGCTGCACCTTATCCCATTGGGCATCTTCCATTGATGTTGACGTTGCCCATGTATACGACCCGTCGTTTTCCTCGATTAGTGTGTAGACAATGCCATCTCTTTCCAAAGATTTCTGAGCAACCGGATTGTCAAGTCTCGAAGGGAGTCTTGTTTCACTCAATTTGTCCCATATCAAAGAGTCTGAATCGAGATTATGCACGTTGACCTTTAATCGGTAGGTATATTTGTTCGTACCGTCGGCAGACGTCACATTTAGCTTGACATCTCTTGAAAAGTCGATTGTATCGGAAGGATTTTCAAGATAATTCACTTTTTTCTCATCCTCCGACCCTCCTGTCATGCTGATTTCTGCTTCCGAAACAGAACTGGAAAATGTAATGACCGGAATCAGTTTCTCTACACTTGTGCCCTTGGGCAACGAATCCGCATTGAAGATCACGCCATTGTCAAGGTCTATGGAGAAGAAAACAGAATCCAGATTTGCCATTACCTTTGAATCTGCTTTCAAAGAGAAACTTTTCACTGCCACATTAGAGATGGTGACAGTGACCTCGTCGTCTACAGTCGTTGTGGATTTATTACACGACGATATTCCTCCCACCATAAGCATCAATGCCGGGATGAGTAAGGGTATGCGGCGGTTTAAAGTCTTTTTCACTTTTTTTGAAGTTGGTTAGTCGCATGAGGTTTCAACACATATTTTATGCCGTCTACGGTTCATGCACTTGTTACAATCTGCAAAATTAGTATTTCTTGCCGAAATATTAAGCAGAAAATCCATCCATTTTAACAAATAAGTGTTTTTTAGTGCTTTTTAACGTCTAAAAATCCCTTATCAATCTTCGTCTGTAAAGGGTTATGACATTATCCCGACAAATTTCCCTCCCCACAGGATAAACATCCTCAGGCAGTCTCGGCGACTTTACCCCTTCACCTATCAATTTGGGGGATTCTTCAACCCTGATTTCGTCATAAAGTCCATCTTTTATAAAACTTTGGAGCAACTTCGCTCCCCCCTCAACCATCAATGAGGTGATTCCTTCTTTTCTTAGCATCTCAACAAACTGCAGACAATCCATATCATGTCTACAATCAATAACTTTAGGATTTTTCCCGCCCCAAAAACGCACATCAAGACGTGGATTATCTATTTTTCTCGTGTTGCTTCCTACCATTATCGCCTCCACATTCGCACGCTCCCGATGCATCCATACTGAAGAAAGAGATGAAGAAATTTTAACAGGTTTGAGATTTCCATCCTGATCATATGCCGCTATGAACCCATCTGCGCTCTGAGCCCATTTCAATTGAATCCAGGGACGCACGGTCGTGTGTGCCGTCATAAATCGCTTGTTGATCTCAAAACATTCTTCTTTCAAAACATTTTCTGTAACTTCAATCCCTGCCTCTCTCATCATTTTCACACCCCTTCCGGCAACCAGTGGATTTGGGTCGGGGGCTCCAATCACAACGCGGGGAATTCCTGTCTCGATGATAAGTTTTGAGCACGGAGGTGTTTTGCCATAATGGGAGCAAGGTTCAAGTGTCACATAAATAGTCGATTCTTTAAGAAGGTGCCTGTCCTCCTCTTTTACCGACGCTATTGCATTCACCTCTGCGTGCGGTCCCCCGTATGTACGGTGAAATCCTTCGCCGATTATTCTACCGTCAGCAACTACAACCGCACCCACCATGGGATTAGGGGCGACTCTCCCCTCTCCTCCCTTGGCAAGCTGTAATGCCCGTCTCATATATTTTTCATCCATCATAATCAATCTTAGAGTATGTCTACTTTTAAATAGGCGCGACAACTTATTTCCACAGTTGTCGCGCCCATGCATTATTTAGTAAGTTTTACAAACTCACTTAAAACTTAAAGGGATTATAATTAGATAACCTTTTCAAATTGAAGGTTAACCCTTTAACACTATAACCCCCTGAACCCTCGTCTTTCGCAAAGCGAAAGACGAATTATCATTTTTCAAAGCCGCGAAGACGGAGAAGCGCCTTGGCATCCGGTTCATGTCCGCGGAAACGCTTGAAGAGAACCATCGGGTCTTCGGTGTCGCCGCTTTCAAGTATATTTTTCTTGAAAGAAGCTGCTGTCTTCTTGTCGAAGATACCCTTCTCTTTAAACAATTCCCAGGCGTCTGCCTCAAGCACCTGTGCCCAAAGATACGTGTAATATCCTGATGCATAACCGTCATCTCCGAAGATATGCTTGAAATACGGTGAGCGATAACGATATGTAATCTCCTCCGGCATACCGATTTTCTTAGTCACCTGTGCCTCAAATGAAGGGACATCGATGCCGTTGCCATCTATCTTGCCCCATTCCAAATCAAGAAGAGCGGCGCCTGCGAGCTCTGTGGTCACGAAACCTTGATTGAATTTTGATGATTCCTGAAGTTTTTTAATCAGCTCGTCAGGAATAATTTCGCCTGTCTTATAATGGCGTGCGTAAGTCTTGAGCACTTCCGGTTCGAATGCCCAATGTTCATTAATCTGCGAACAAAGTTCTACATAGTCCCTATCTACGTTTGTGCCTGCAATCGAACGATAAGGAGCGCGTGAAAGTATACCCTGAAGAGCATGTCCGAATTCGTGGAATGTTGTTTCAACTTCATCTATTGTAAGAAGTGCAGGCGCATCCCCGGCAGGACGTGTGAAATTACCTACGTTGTAGACTATAGGACGACGGTTGCCATCTTCATAAAGTCCGCAACTCTGAATCTGCTCCATCCAGGCTCCCTGACGCTTTGATGCACGAGGGAAATAGTCTGTCATGAATACTGCCACATGCTCTCCTGTCTTGGAGTCGACTACCTCATAGACATTTACCTCATTCATATATTTTGGAGCATCAGGCATGGGAATCATCTTGATTCCATAAAGTTTTTCAGCTGCCCCGAAAAGTCCTTTAAGCACATTGTCGAGGGAGAAATAAGGGCGTACCTCCGATTCGTCAAGATCATATTTCTGTTTCTTGACTTTCCCGGCATAATAATAGTAATCCCAGGGAGCAATCTTGAAACCACCATTTTCCGCATCTACAATCGCCTGCATGTCGGCAACCTCTTCATGACTTCTCTTTACAGCCGGCTCAAACACTTGAAGCAACAGGTTTGTGGCTGCTTCCGGGGTCTTAGCCATGACGCGGGAGGTCATCATCTGGGCAAAATTGTCAAAGCCCATGATTTTTGCCTTCTCGGCACGGAGCTTAACAATCTTTTCAATCACCGGATAGTTGTTGCAGTCTCCGTATGAAGCAAGATTGGTGTAACCTTTATATATTGCCTCTCTTAGACCTCTGTTGTCGGCATTCTGAAGCACCGGAAGTCTGCTCGGTCCGTGAAGGGTAAACACCCAGAGTCCGTCAAGCCCACGTGCCTTTGCCTCCTCGGCTGCCTGGGCTATTGACGATTCCGGAAGACCGGAAAGATCTTCTTTGTCATATACTGTGATAAAGAATGAATTTGTAGCATTAAGAAGATTTTTGTTATACTGAATGAAAAGTTTGGAAAGCTCGTCATTTACCTTTACAAGCTGCTCTTTTTTATCAGCGGGAAGCGCTGCACCTCGCTCCACAAATTCTTTATAGTATTTCTCAACTACTCTTTTCTGAACTGCATTAAGACCTTGCTTATCACGGTTGTCATACACATATTTGATCTTCTGGAAAAGTTGTTCGTTAAGATTCAACTGGTTTGAAGCCTCGTTGAGCAATGGTATTGCTTCGTCTGCCATAGTGGCGAACTCCTCTGTTGAGAGTGCGCTGTCATAATGGTAAAAGACGCTTGAAACCCTGTCTAATATAGGTGAAAGATTTTCAAGAGGGAGGATTGTATTTTCAAAATCCGGCGTCGCACGGTTAGCCGTGATTGCAAACATGTTTCCTTTCTGCTCCTCGATTCCAGCCTTTATGGCAGGTATAAAGTCAGAAATCTTGATGTCCTCGAATGGAGGAATCTTGTATTTATTGGTGTATTCACTCAAAAAAGGGTTGACATGTGTGTCTGCCATGACTGGTGGTGTTAGTCCCGAGCCCATTATTAAAGCTACGGCTGATGATAAAATTAATTTCTTCATTTCAAAAGATATTAAGGGTTAATTATTTGTAAAAGCAAATTCCCCCACGAGGGGATAATGGTCGGAAGTATTGATTTTTCCAACCTTAAGGCTTAATGCCTCAAGAGGTCCGCGATAAAGCATCTGATCGATATGGAAATAGAATGCATGAAGATTATATGTCCATGTAAAACCGAGATTAGTCTCCGCATATGCATCCTTCATGTCTTCTCCCCTCACAAGATTGTAGGTCCACGATGCCGGCACATCATTGAAATCGCCACATACAATCAAAGGCGACGTAGGGCGGATCTGATCAATAGCATCGCGCAAATCGCGGGCATTTGTGGCTCGTTGTCGGAAAGCGTTCCTGAGTTTGGACAATATCGTTCCCTTAAATTCCTTCACGCTCGCTTTCGCACCGTTTACTGTCTTCATTTCCTTCACTACATTCCTCTCCTCTTCCGAAAGATCGTATGAATAAAGATGCACCATCCCTACATTGAGTATCTTTCCTCCCGGAAAGTTAATCTTGAAAAAGTCGAAACGATGGCGGTTACCTTCGCTCAATGAATGTCCGGCGCGGTCAACAGGATATTTTGAAAGCACTTTTATATCTGTGGATGAAAGCCCGGCACGAAATGGATATTTCCGTATAAGGCTGTCGATCAATGCCGGGCTTGCATTTTTTAATTCTTTTGAACTGAAATTGTCAAGTTCTGCAAGGCAAATCACGTCAGCGTCTGAATTGACCATATATTCCACCGCGCGGTTCGTATGGGAATCCTTGTCTCTTATGTCGTCCGTGTGAAGCACATTCCATGATATTATCTTGAAAGTGGTCTGTCCGGGTTCTGCTTTTTTAGGGAAACTCAATGGCATCGCCTGCGACAACGGCCCCATACATGCCACGATTGTAAGGACTCCGAGAGCTGTAAAGAAAATTCTCTTGGTTAATAGCCAAAAAATTGTCAGCAAAATGGTGAGAGTTGCCAAATAAGGCAAAGCAAGACACAATATAGCCGGGATAGTCAGATATTCCGGATTGCATTTACCTCCGTAAGCCGATAAAATGGTGAGGAGAAAAATCACAATCGACACAATCCGCATCACCATACGGAATATCGGATTTATAAGCGGAATCGAAAACATATCTTTCTGTTGTTTAATACTTTATTACCCAAATAATATCCTATACCCAATACCTAATTACTAATGACTAATCAGCTAATAACTAATGACTAACGACTAACCAACTAACGACTAATCAACTAACGACATCAGCTAATTGGAATTAAGTCTTTGCGACAATGCATTAAGTTCCTTGCGTTCTGTCTCCGTGAGAGACGTATAGCCGGATAGTCTTATCTTATCAAGCAAGGCATCAAGCCTTCCGGCGTCTGAGAGTTTGCCGGAAGCCGCTTTAGCCACGGCGTGTCCGTCGCGAACCACATTGCTTCGTCGCAATGGTGTATCAACAACCTTAAGGACTGCCTTTCTGCGCACTTTTACCTCCTCATTCATTTTCTTCACCGGATCAAAACCTTTTTTCAATGCAAATGCGAAAGCTAACCCAAACAAGACACCTCCCACATGGGCCGCCTGTCCTCCGGTATTGCCTCCCCCGATACCAGCAAATGTCAGCAATATGCATCCTATCGCTATCCATTTCAGTTTCACTTCTCCAAAAACCAGAAGATACAACCTCAGATCCGGTGTGCGCATGGCTGCTCCCGTCATAATTGCCAACACCGAGGCGGATGCCCCACATAAATATGTTCCCGCCGGCGACAGACCTGGAGAGGCAGCCTGCACTCCTATATAAAATATTGCACCTACCAAACCACCTCCTATATAAAGCCATAGCAGATGCCGGTCTGTCAGGGTGGTCATCAATATCTTGCCAAACCAGAACAGCCAAAGCATGTTGAAAAGGAGATGAAGAAAATCATAGTGAGTCACCATGTATGTGAGCGCGGTCCATGCATGGGTCAAGGCATCAGGCACCGACGATGAGATACAAAGCCATTGCATCGTGAAATTACCGGGTGCGCCAAAATAGTTCCCCACCATCACTGTGATCCATAAAACCAGGAATAAACAACAGTTCAGAATAAGGAGCCAGGCAAGCACTCCGGAACCGCAGACTCTCTTTGTCTTTTCAATAAAAGCTGTCACCTCGTAAAATTCCTTTCTTTCTCCAATACAACAATATGACAAGAGCGAACAGCATTCCTCCCAAATGTGCGAAATGAGCGATCATGTCGTTGGCTCCAACCCCTAAGAAAAATTCTATCACTCCATACCCGATCATCATATATTTGGCTTTGATTGGAACCGGAATGAAAAAAAGGTAGAGTGGCTGATTGGGAAAAACAAAAGCATAACCTAATAAAAGTCCGAACACCGCTCCCGAAGCACCGATGGTGACGATCTGACTTTTATATTGAGCCACGGCTGACAGAAAATCGCCATCTCCATTTGCCAGCGCGGATTCCACTATGCTTTTCATATGGTCGTAGGTAAGCCCGTTGAGTTTTGCGATGCCATCTACATATTCATGCATCCACGTCATCGCCCATACCACTTCCTGCACTATCGCGGCTCCTATACCACAGACAAAATAGAAGACAAAGAAACGTTTGCTTCCCCAAACTCGTTCAAGTGTAGAGCCGAACATCCATAATGTAAACATGTTAAAAAAAACATGAAACGGATTTTGTGGCGCATGCACAAACATATATGTCAGCACCTGAATAGGATTGAAATCAGACGCCGACACAAAATGTAGTCCCAACACTCTTACTATAGTGTCGGAAAAACGTGGAAATATGGCTTCCGCCAGCCATACTATAAGATTGATTATTATCAGGTTTTTTGTCACAGGCGGAATTGCCGACATAAAACCTCCTCTGTTGCTTCCAAACATGCTGCAAATATAGCAATTTTTAATGTCTCTGACAAACCGGGATCGTCACTCATCCATCATCTTTAAAATTTATTATGATTTTTATCTCTTAAAACTTTCTTTCTTTGGAATTAATTGCTACCTTTGCCACACTACTAACTAATAAAGACGCCGTTTTATGGGCGTCCTTATTCGGATTCAATTATCCTGCTACCTTTTTTAATGCAGGTTTATGGTCCATGAAACATGAATTACCCAAAAATTCACCTAAAATATTATCAGATGAAAAAACTGACAATCGCAACTATCGCACTCCTCGCAATGGCATGCGGTAGGAACTCATCTACCGGTGGGATGTCACCCGCTATCCCGTCAGACAACGACCTGGAAAAAAAAGTGAAAGAAATTGTATCCGGGATGTCTTTAGACGACAAGGTCGGACAGATGTGTGAAATCAATATCGATGTGATTACTGTCGATTCCCTCGTGAATGGCAAGGTGGAGCTCGACAGCGAAAAAGTGAAAAACGCTTTTGAAAAATATCGTGTCGGTTCTGTTTTAAACACGCCGATGGGTGAGGCTCAAGATCCTGACACTTGGTATCGCATAATAAATGGCATTCAGGAAGCTTCCATGAAATACATCGGCGTTCCGGATGTGTTTGGCGTTGACCAGAATCATGGTACCACCTATACGCGAGGTGGCACACTGTTCCCGCAGGAAATCAACATGGCGGCGTCTTTCAACCGTGATCTCGTGCGCGAAGGTGCAAAAATCACGGCATACGAATCTCGTGCCTGTGCGATTCCTTGGGTCTACAATCCGGTGATGGATCTTGGAAGAAACCCTGTCTGGAGCCGTATCTGGGAAAGTTTTGGAGAAGATCCATACATCAACGGAGCAATGGCGGTGGAAATGGTGAAAGGTTATCAGGGAGACGACCCTAACCATATCGGGGTTCAAAACGTGGGTGCCTGCCTCAAGCATTACATGGCATACGGAAATCCTGTGACAGGAAAAGACCGTACACCCTCTTCCATCAATCCCGTAGATCTCCGCGAAAAATATTTCCAGCCTTATAAGGAGGCAATCCGTGCAGGGGCTCTTTCCGTGATGGTAAATTCCGGCATCAACAACGGTATGCCTTTCCATGCAAACTATGAAATGCTGACTGAATGGCTGAAGGAAGGTCTCAATTGGGACGGTATGATCGTGACAGATTGGGCTGACATTCACAATCTTTGGAAACGTGACAAGATCGCTGCCGATTATAAAGAGGCTATCATGCTCTCTATCAATGCCGGCATCGACATGTCTATGACTCCTTACGATATGGAATTCTGCACCCTCCTGAAAGAGCTTGTCGAAGAAGGGAAGGTTTCTCAGGAGCGTATCGACGATGCCGTTTCCCGTATCATCCGCTTCAAGCTTCGTCTCGGACTATACGAAAATCCCGCGACCAATCCAAAGGATTATCCTCTCTTCGGAAGTGCCGACCATGCTGCGAAGGCTCTTGAACTGGCTGTACAGAGCGAAATCCTTCTCAAAAACGAAGACAATGCCCTTCCTATCGCCCAAGGCAAGCGTATCCTCGTCACAGGTCCTAACGCCAACACCATGCGCTCTCTCAACGGAGGCTGGTCTTATACATGGCAAGGCGTTGATAATCCAAAGTTCCACGAACAGTACAACACTATCTACGAAGCACTTTGCAACGAATATGGAGCTTCAAACGTGGTGCTTGAGCAAGGCATGGACTATGTGCAAGACTATGGCAAATGGGAACTTGAACAGAATCTTAGAATCGAACGTGCTGTCGCTGCCGCGCGTGGCGTAGACGTGATTGTGGCTTGCATCGGTGAAAACTCTTATTGTGAAACTCCTGGCAACACCAACGATCTGACTATATCAGCCAACCAGTCTGCCCTCGTGAAGGCTCTTGCAGCCACAGGGAAACCTATCGTGCTCGTTCTTAACGAAGGACGTCCGCGCATCATCCGAGAGATCGAGCCCTTTGCAAAAGCTGTTGTCAACGTCCTCCTCCCCGGCAACTATGGGGGCGACGCCCTTGCCCTCCTCCTTTCAGGCAAACGAAATTTCAGTGCCAAGTTGCCTTACACCTATCCCAAATGGATCAACGCTCTTGCCACATACGACCACAAACCAAGCGAATCTGTGGAAACTATGAGCGGAGCTTATAACTACAGCGCAGACATCGACGTGCAATGGCCTTTCGGATTCGGTATGAGCTACACCACATACAATTATTCCGACATCACGATCGACAAAACTGAATTCACTCCTGCTGACGACATCACTGTCAGCGTGTCTGTCACCAACACAGGAAGCGTGGAAGGGATGGAGCCTGTGATTTTATATAGCTCTGACCTTGTGGCTTCAATCACTCCTGATGTCTTGAGGGTAAGAGGGTTTGATAAAATTAATCTTAAACCGGGGGAGACAAAGAAAGTTGACTTCAAGATTCCTGCGAGCGATCTTGCTTTTGTAAACTATGACGGCAAATGGACTGTTGAAAAAGGAGATTTCAGATTCACAATCGGAAATCAGCAAGTAAACGCTGTCTGCACTGAGACAAAAGTATGGGACACACCCAATATTCCCTGACAAATAATATTGAAATGGCGCGTATTCACGTGCCATTTCATCTTTATTCCATATTTTAGAGTATGTTTACTTTTGGCATAAGTTAATATTTAGAAAGAGTTTTTGAGGTTGTTTTGAGACTGAGTGAAGGAGTTATGGGGTTCCATAACGACTGAATGAAGGCTTAAAACAAACCAAAAAGACTTCTAAAGATTTCTTAATGTTAAAAGTAAACATACTTTTAGTGTTTTCTACAAAAAATGTGAGGTTTTATAATATTTTTGCTCATATAATTGTTGTAACACTTAGAAAGTTGTATATTTGCCACAATTTAAACAAATAACATATTGAAATCATGACTAAAGGAGATCTTATCAATGAAATCGCTGCTAAAGCGGAAATAAATAAAGTTGCTGCAAAGGCAGCTCTCGACGCTTGTCTTGAATCTATCTCTCAGGCTCTCGCCAACGACGACAAGGTTCAGCTTCTCGGATTCGGCACTTTCTCTGTTGTGGAGAAACCGGAGCGTACGGGCATCAATCCGCAGACAAAGGAAAAAATCACTATCGCTGCCCGCAAGGCAGTTAAATTCAAACCGGCTGACGGTCTCGGCAAGTAATTTGTGATTTAAGCGAATCGGGTTATTATTTGAATAATTAACTCTTTTATCCCCAAAAAGAACAAGAGCGCGCCTGCAATTTGCGGGAGCGCTCTTTTTTTGTTAATTTTGCACCTTAGAAGGTGTTTATTTCAAAACGATCTTGATTGTGGTGCGAGTGAAGCGAGCAATCTTAAATTAACAAAACAAAACAAAAACAAATGACAGTAGAATCCATAATCGCCGCAGCTGTGGCTAAAGCCATATCACAGCTCTACGGCTCCGAAATCGACCCGACTTCAATTGTTCCGCAGGCAACACGTAAGGAATTTGAAGGAAACCTTACTATCGTGGTGTTCCCTTATCTGAAAGCATCACACAAATCTCCGGAAGCCACAGCTACTGAAATCGGTGAATGGCTCGTGGCGAACGAACCCGCCGTGGAGAAGTTTAATGTGGTGAAAGGATTCTTGAATATTACCGTCGACCCTGCTTTCTGGCGCAGCGTGCTTCATGAAATTGCGGCTGACCCGAATTTCGGGATCACTGCCGCCAATGAGAATTCAGATCTCGTGATGGTGGAATATTCTTCACCCAACACTAATAAACCGCTCCATCTCGGGCATGTGCGCAACAACCTCCTTGGCTATTCTCTTTCACGTATTCTTCAGGCAAACGGGCACAAGGTCATCAAGACCAATATCGTCAACGACCGTGGCATCCATATCTGCAAGTCTATGCTTGCTTGGAAGAAATGGGGCAACGGGGCTACTCCTGAATCCACCGGGAAAAAGGGAGACCATCTTATCGGTGACTTTTATGTGGAGTTTGACAAGCACTTCAAGGAAGAAGTGAGGCAGCTAATGGAGCAAGGGCTTTCAAAAGAAGACGCCGAGGCTCAGTCCCCGCTCATGCTTGAGGCTCGCGAAATGCTTCGCAAATGGGAAGCCGGCGACGAAGAGGTGCGCACCTTATGGAAAACTATGAACAATTGGGTTTACGAGGGGTTCGATGAGACTTACAAACGTCTCGGTGTTGACTTCGACAAAATTTATTATGAGAGCGACACTTATCTCGAAGGGAAAGACCTTGTGCTTGGGGGCATAGAGAAAGGGATCATGTATCGTAAAGAAGACGGTTCCGTATGGGCTGACCTTACCGGCGACGGTCTCGACCACAAACTCCTCCTCCGCGCTGACGGCACTTCCGTCTACATGACTCAAGACATAGGCACGGCAAAACTCCGTTATCAGGATTTCCCGATCGACAAGATGATCTACGTGGTGGGTAACGAGCAGAATTATCATTTCCAGGTGCTCTCCCTCCTTCTCGACAAGCTTGGATTTAAATGGGGTAAGGATCTGACACATTTCTCTTACGGCATGGTCGAACTTCCGGAAGGCAAAATGAAATCTCGCGAAGGCACCGTAGTCGATGCAGACGACCTGATCGAGCAGATGGTTGATTCAGCACGTGAAGCTTCTGCCGACCGTTTCGCCGATATGCCGGCGGAGGAAGCTGCTGAAGTGGCACGTATGGTAGGTCTCGGTGCTCTGAAATATTTCCTTTTGAAAGTGGATCCCAAGAAGAATATGCTCTTCAATCCTAAAGAATCTATCGACTTCAACGGAAACACCGGACCCTTCCTCCAATACACATACGCACGCATTCAGTCTGTCATCCGTCGTGCCGGAGGCGTGGATCTGAACTCCACTCCAGATGCAGTGCCTAATGAGAAGGAATCAACCCTTATTCAGAAAGTGGCTGATTTTCCCTCTGTTGTCAAGGAGGCAGGCAAGAGTTATTCTCCGGCGCTTATAGCCAATTATTGCTACGACCTCGCCAAGGAATACAATCAGTTCTACCACGACTATTCAATTCTCAAAGAGGAGGATGAAAACAAACGTAATCTTCGTCTTATTCTCTCGGCTGTGGTGGCAAGGACTTTGAAAGCCGGTGTCAGCCTTCTCGGCATGGAAATGCCGGAACGCATGTGATGCAAAAGGGAATTTCATTTGATAAATGGATAAATTTTCCTTTTTCTCCATTTTTCATTCCTTTAACTCTTTTCGTTCCGCATTAAACTAAACTTGGCACATTGTTTGTTGTCTTATATAATAGTCAACAAAAAACTAAACACATAGAAAGGTTAACCCTTTAACCTTATAACCTCTTAACCCTCAACTTTCACTTGTGAAAGTTGAATAATATATTAAGAATTTTCAAAACAATTACTAATATGGACAACTGGAATCAAAACATGACTCCCCCTCCATTCTATGGATCAAACGCGGTAGTCAACCAAGTCAACGCTGTGATGAAACGCGTCTACGTGCGCATGTTCATCGGTCTTCTAATCTCTGCATTCTGTGCCCTCGGAGTAGCGTCGAGCGCAACAGCCATGCATGCAATTTTCGGGAACAAGATAATTTTCTGGGGACTTTTCATCGCTATGCTTGCCATGGCATGGATTCTTCCGGCTCGTTTGGAAAAAATGTCTACATCCACATGCCTGCTCCTCTTCTGTGTGTTCTCTGCAATAATGGGCGTTTGGTTGGCGCCGATATTCATCGCCTATAAATTAGGGACAATCGTTTATACATTCTTTATAACTGCCGGTACATTCGGAGCAATGTCTGTGTATGGTTATTTCACAAAATCCGACCTATCTAAGATGGGAGCATATCTGATGATGGCTCTTATCGGACTCATCATTGCTTCCGTAGTCAACATCTTCTGGGCAAACAGCACAATGGAATGGATAATCTCTATAGTGGGAGTATTGATATTCACAGGTCTTACCGCATGGGACACTCAGCAAGTTAAGCGTCTTGCCACTGCAAATATCGAACCGCAGCTTGCCGACAAACTAGCTACAATAGGTGCACTCAACCTATACCTCGACTTCATCAACCTCTTTCTCTTCCTTCTCCGTATCTTCGGAGGCGGCTCACGTGACTAATTGATAATTGATAATTAATAAAGGGAGGTGGTTTCCAAAACGATATCGTTTTGGAAACCACTTTCTTTTAATACATATTAACAATAAGCTGCAATACTATTGCAGTGTGGTGCTATAACTTTGCAACATCAAAACAAACAGAAAAACTAAAAAACTGTTTAAATTTATTTGTCGAAGGAATTGAGAAGATTTGTCAGACAGATTTT
>CAJTZQ010000015.1 GCA_910583795.1 uncultured Muribaculaceae bacterium | reverse complement strand
GATTACCCTACGCAAACTCACTTCCGTTAACAATCGTTTTTAAACAACCTCTTATTTTTTTACAATTCAGGTTCAGCGAGAAAAGGGTATATAAGATTTTTTTCAAAAACATTAGGATATAGTGATTTTTTTGATTATATTTGCCATGAGATTAACCAATTTTCGCAAAGCTGACTGGTTAACCATTATTTCTAACATAAAAAACTTACATTATGAAACAGAAACTCAAAATCGGCTTGTTGTTGTGGAGCCTAATAATGCTATTGGGAGCCATCGGACTGGAGGGGTGTGATAAAGATGATGATTTCTCAAAAGATGATTTCTCAAAAGAAGTTTATGAAGGTTACGTGCAGAAGGCAATACCTGGAACTTTTACAATTAAGGTTACACATAGTCCTTATAATGACAAGGATGCTGATATAAATATGCCTGGTATAAACCAGTTGATGTATGGCTATATTTCAGATTCCCCGGAGGTGGAACTTGAAGTCAATCAAAAGCTATCATTTATCATTTTATCTGCTAAGGCTCTGTATACGTTATACCCTTATGATGATGAACCTTTATGGAAATGTGAAATTAAAATCTTAAAACGATACTGACATGAGACATATTATATTTTTGATATTTATCATAGACACTCGAAAAGATGATTGTCAACCTTTCTGATTCAAGCCAATACCAATATTCCGGTCCTTTTGTCATTTCAGTTGACCCATTTAATAGACATTGAAATAAATTTATATGTTATATAACATATAAATTTATTTGCTTCATGAAAAATGTGGACTTAAATTTGCAAAAGCTATAAAAACATCTCTTATCTCTAATCATATCATACTTTTATGTGCTGAATCTATATTTGTAATAGACATTAAATCATATAATTTTTTGTATATACGCACACACGTGCTCACGATAACAAAAAATTTTATTTAAACTCTAATAATCTTTAAACCTATGACATTATGAAACAAATATTTTTATTATTTTCGGTTGCATTTATTTTATATTCTTGCCAACAGAATTCCGATGAATTGCTTGAGCTTTCTGACCGCATTGTTGACGTGGAGGATTTGGAAGGTGTTGAACACGATATTATGGTCAATATCTTGTCATCACGATATGGAGGATATCAGAAAGGTAGACCTGCCACCAGAGCCGTTGCTGAAGTTTCATTAACTCCGTATGTTGAAAATGGGGATACGTTGTTATTTGTTGCTCAATATAAGGATGGTTGGGAAGTATATTCCACATGTCATGCTGTAGACATGGTTCCATTTTCATCAGATACCGGCATTTTTAGTCTTGATGATCCTGATATGCCGAAGGCTCTTAAAGATTTGATTATTGAAACGGCAAAAGATTTTAGCCAAATCTCTCGAGATAATGTGGAAGGTGTACATCCATCCTGGAAAATAGCTGTAGTGGATGAAGAAGATTTAAAGCAGGGGTATATTATAGAGAAGGGAAATGGTAAGACAAAAGCCATAACATATTCTGAAGCTCCAACAGGGAGATGGACATTATTGAAATCAGAAATTATTTCTGAATCTACTTATAAATCTCCTAAGCTTACAATAACAAAATGGGATCAAGATTTCCCTTGGAATAGGTATTCAAAGTATATTATAAACGAAGATAATATACTTGAGGCTGCTCCGGTAGGGTGTGTAGCAGTTGCTATAGGACAATATTTTTATTATACCCATTTTTATAATGAAGTTCCATATGGGGCTGCAGATACTGCAATTCCAATCAATAATGGTATAGACTTTACCTTTTCAGGGAGTAATCCTAATCAATGGGATAGGATGGCTACGGTTTATAAGTATGGTAGTATCGGATTGGATGCCACGGCTATATTCCTTGGGGATTTAGGAAGAAAACTTAATACGATATATAAACTTGATGGAGCCTCGGTATCCGATTCTTCAATCAAAAGTTTTCTGAATGCGACGTATAATGTAAGTTTTACTTCTGTCGATTTTGACTATACATATGTAGAAAAATCTTTAATTTCTAAATATCCTGTATTAGGAACCACAGAATCTAATAAATATTCTAACGGAAAGCCCAAAGACAAAATAGGTGGGCATGCTTTTTTAATTGATAGATATAAACAGAATATTAGAAAAATCAAGTATACTTATGGCCTTATCCGAGATCCTTGGACAGGACCGGGACCTGATCCATTTATGTCTGACAAAGTGGATGAGAGCGGTAATATTTTGCAATATGCTTACACCAAGGAGATGGAACAAACATTTACAGAATCATCGATAGCGATGAATTGGGGATATTCCGGATATTATGATGATACGTATTGGAGTCCACATAGTGATGATTGGAGTGCAGGAGGTCATTTATTCAACCTGTCCCATAAAATATATAAGAGATCAGATATAAAGTGATTATTCTTAATGTTATAAATTATAAAAAATTATGAAAAAGTATTATATACTACAAGTGATTTTGCCATTGACCATACTGTCTTTAGCAATTATGTTTCCATCGTGTTCATCCGAGGATAAGACTGATGCTCCTCAGGACAGGACGGAGATAGTTCTGGATGAAGCCACACGTGCCGCCGCTTCCGAGCTGAAGGGTTTTTACGTGAAGTTCACCACGGATGCAGTGCGGTATATGGATGAAAAATCTGAGGGATCCCAAAATATAGTTGTTTCGCCGTTGTCAGCATCCATGCTTCTATCAATGCTCGCCAACGGCGTGGAAGAAGAAGAACGACAGGAGATAGCCGCTTATCTCGGGATAGGCGACATTGATGCTGTCAACTCCTTGAGCAGGCGGTTGATCGATGAGTTGCCTAAGGCAGACAGGACAACGGAACTGCGACTTGCAAACTCTGTATGGGTAAGTGATGAACATAAACTTAACGGGGCGTTCTCTTCCCGGGTCCAGTCGGATTACATGGCGCAGGTATGCTATGAGAATTTCAGAACCGGTCTTGACAAGACTCTTCAGAAGATAAACAGATGGAGCTCCACACACACCAACGGACTCATCCCGGAAGTGACGGACCAGGTTAAACCGGGGTGTAGGGTAATACTTCTCAACAGCATGTACTTTAATGGGGTGTGGGATGAGAAATACTTCTCAAAGGAAGATACAGGGAGGGATGTCTTTCATGGTGTCAACGGAGATACGGAAGTTGACATGATGCATTCATCGAAGCACAATATCTATTATAACAGGACTGATGACTTTGAAATCTTCACACTGGCGTTCGGGAATTGCTCCTATCTGATCAAATTTGTAGTTCCTGATGAAAGACTCTCACTGGCGGAAGCCAATAAACTCCTCACGTCGGAAACGCTCGACCAGCTTTCGGAGGATGCGGTGAATGTCTGGCTTGACGTCTATCTTCCGAAATTTGAGGTGAACAGGGCATTGTGGCTAAACGATATATTTGATGAAGGTAAACTTCCGATTGCCAATAGGGAAATCATGTTGGAAATGTTAGATCCTGCAATGTCTGGACTGTTGGATTTCTATCAGGCGACTTCATTCCGTATAGATGAGAAAGGAGTTGAAGCCGCAGCGACAACAGTAGGGAATGACGTGTTTACAGCTCCCGAAATAAAACCCGGGGAATCCTATACCGTAAAGGTTGATCGTCCGTTCTATTTCTTTATAAAGGAATTCAGCACCGGAGCATGGGTGTTGTCGGGAAGAATCACCGATTTATAATTTTAATGGTATAACAAATCTTTCCGGACCTTCTGCCATCCCTTAAGTCACTCCCGAACCTTTAATCAATCGTTCAGACTTAGCACGGGTGCTCAGGTATATGACAGGAGGACAGGCATCAGGAAGAGCGGCACATACTCTTTGGGTTACGACGCCTCCGGACGGCTGACTTCTGACGGCACACGTGGAGTCACATCGGTCTCCTACGACAACAACGGTATGCTGACATCTGAGAAATCGTCCGGGGTACAGATGACCGTGACGCGGGACGGTCTCGGAAGGAAGACGGCAACGACCCTCAACATATACAACTCTTCTGGAGGAGTGCAGTCCACTGAGACAAAGAGCTATACCGGCAACGGGCATGTCGTAAGCAAGAATGCTATTGTGATGTCGCGGTTTCCGGGAGGGTTCTTCGATTCGGCGGGAAATCCGTATTATTATCTTACGGATTTTCAGGGTAACAATATCGGGGTATACGACAAGACCGGGAAGTTGGTACAGCGGACTGACACTATGCATCGGGAGAGCCTTGGCTTGAGCCGGAGTACGGCAACAGTGCATCCGGCAACCGTTATCTTTTCGGCGGGAAGGAGAGAATGGCGGGAGGGGCATTGAACGAATACGATTTCGAGGCGCGTAACTATGTAGCCTCCTTCCAGCGGTTCACGACGATCGACCCGGAGGCAGAGAAATTCCCGTGGCTGTCACCCTACGCCTATTGCAACGCCAACCCGATCAACTTCGTCAATCCGACCGGTGGCGAGGTCAAAGGCGTTTCTAAGAAAGATGCGGCCATGGCTGTGGAAGATTTTAGAGCCATGTTTAATGGTGATGAATTTGCAAAATTCAGAAATCTTATAGTGCAATCAGGAAAGAAGCAAAACGGTAAATCAATCGCACCTATTTCAAAAGAGGCACTTACAGAGGCATTTGACGGTGTTTCACTCAATGAAGATCAGCAGGCTTTGGTAGACATGGTGGTTAACACTATTAATTCTTCAGATATCCATACTATAGAATACCTTTCTATGGGTCAAGAAATGTCACAATCATCTTTGGAAATATATTCTCCAGTGCTCAATTCTATGGGAATTTCATCTGAAATGGCATCTAATATTAAAGGTGGTTATTCTCAGTTCGTACAAGCACTATGTGGAGAAGGTTCGACTACCCCTACTAAAATTGGGACATTATCGTTAGTCATGAAATCCAATGCAGCTCATCTGACTAATAGACCAGCAACTGTTGGGCATGAAATTATCGGTCATGGAAGATCGCTCAGATTAGGGTATTCGGATGCTCATTCACAACATATAATACCAATTCAAGTTGAAAATTTAATTTTAAGAAACATGGGTTTAAAAATATTTAGAGATGGATCTGACCATGCACCTCTTAAAACATATATTCCTAACCATTCAACACCTCCTATACTAAGATGAAAACATTATATCCGTTTATTATATTTGCACTGTCTTTGAGTATCTCTCAAAATGCTTTTTCTAATGATAACGTCATTACCTCCATTGCAGCTTTATGTGAAGAAACAATTTCAGAAAATGAGTACCTTGAATATAAATTCGGCTTTTCAAAAATTGTGACTGTCAAAGTTGTAAGAAGATTTGATAATTATATTATATCAATCTATAGTGAGGATAGAAAAAATAATAAAGAATTGGTTATCAGGGATTCAGATATACTTGATTGGGCATTTAAAAAAATGCCACAAGAATTGGGTAGACAAGATATACATTTGATGAGTCATATAGTCCGGCAGTGACTGAGTTGACATTTGTGAATAAATTAAATGGTTTAAACTTGTGTATTACATCAAGAATGGTTATAATCGGAGATGAAGAGTTGAAAAATTATCTTAATAAATTAAAATCATATCTTGTAAATATTTGGTATTCAGAAGTATTTTTGCCAGGATAAAAATTAGAAGATCATAACATTGGATATATTCTACTACGGAATAATTTTAAAAAAGATTCTGATGAAAAACAAAAGTAAGAGGATTGGCGGTATTTCTTTATCAGTGTTGAAGATATGTATTATAAGTATAGCAATATTCATATTTTTAATATACATACTTTTAATATTTATTATAGCCAGGTGTTCATTTGAAGGTAATGATTTTACAATTGACGAGAATGGAATTATAAAAGGAGAATCCTCCCCGTTCAGGAAAGTAATTATGAGCGAATTTGAACCGCATTGGGATAGTTATGATATATTGATAAAAAATGATTATAAACCTTTGAATACAATGGATCTCAATAATATAGACGATAAGTATTATATCGTCTATAAAAGGATGTCACACAAAGACTCTGTCATATTAAATTCGGATTTTCATTTAAAGCCAAACCAAAGGTATTCGATAACAAATACATCAGTCCTTTATGGTCATTCCCCTGTAACCTATACATTCACCACAGATTCATTGTGTAGGATAGACAGCATCTTTCACAATACTATTCTGATTTATCCGAAAAGGGAATAGAGATTAACAACGGTGATTACATCAATAATTGAGCATTTTCCTATAGATAATTGCAACACAATGGAATTGAAGAGGCTTTATGCTATAGAACATATATAATTATTTGTAAATTGGATGGACGAGGGTTAACTTTAATGCGACATGAAATCTTAAGATATGAACGATTCTATTTCAACAGAAGAACGAACAGGAAGTATACTGGCAACGGGCATGTCATCAGCAAGAATGTGCTCGTTATGTCGCGGTTTCCGGGAACTTATGTTCTCTGGTCATAAAAACACTGAATAATCGGGTCAACTTTTTGGGTTCTTATCCACATTAGTTGAAAAGCCATTATTGTTAATATAGGGATATTAAGCTATAAGCAGACAAGCTCCCTCGCTAAAGCTCGGGCACAGAACCATCATGACGCAGATTTTGCTGACATGGATTTGGCAGATTGCTTCATTTTTATTCATTTCAACTAAATTGGGAAAGAACCACCAAAATCAGGAAAACACATTATAGAAATAGCGTGAAAATGATATGGCTGCCGACAGTCAAGCCGGCAGCCGTATCAACTTTTTTGTATCCTATAGTAATGGATCAATACATAGGGGTGAAGGGAGCAGATTTTTTGAGGGCGTGGTTTGCTTCGCCTATAAGATTTTTTTCTTTAGAAGTGTCAAGCTTCATGACGGATGCACCCTTCCGGAGATCACATTTCGTAAGATCTATATAGTAATACCCCGGGTTTGTCACTATATCGAAGTAGTATCGGTGATTTTTTGTGTCTGCAAACGATCTCCACTGTGTGGATGACACATTGGGCTCACCTTGGATTTGATATGTATATGGCACGCACGATGGTACAAGAATACTTTTACAGATACTTACTGCGAGTGCAGGATCACTGACCGCATCTACATGATGAGCAAAATAATTGGCGCGAACACAACGGTCAGGACTGCTGACAGTTCCCGGAAGCATGTGCGGACCACCAATTTTTTCCCAATAAGCCAATATGGCAATCATGTCCGGCCACTGAGGGTCGTTGGTCATCGCTCTGATATCGCCGGCATCATAGATCTTGACGTCTCCATGGTCAAATTCCAGAATCGCCGTTTTTCCCGAAGCGTCAGTAATCCCCCAATGGAGAGCGGAGACAGTCCCTTCATCAAAAGTTGCACCGCTAAGAGAGAAATTGTGTTTTTCAAGCACCGCCACCACTTCATCGGTAGTCGCATTCAAGTCAAGAAGCCACGCAACAAACACGGCAAGCGACATGGGAGGAAGATTTCTCGTGTCTTCATTATCATAAACGGTGCCTTTACAAAAAAGACCATTGATAACGAGTCCTTTTTCATTCATCCCTTCAGTGATGCCGCCATCATAACCCACGGCATAAACGGCTCCATATTTAGATGTCCATTTAATAGCACCCGGAGCATCAGATCCGATTTTATCCATACCGGCGGGATAGACATATAGATTAGTGGGAATCGGGGTTTTCCAGTCGAGAGAACGCCCGACAACAAAAGTAGAGTCGGCACCGTGATAAATCACACGTGTACAGGCGCCGGCTTCATGGGCACAGATAGCAGATGCCCCCATGGCGCAGCCAATGGCTGCAAGTTTAAGTGTATTCATAGTCATAGCGAATTGATTTGTCAATAACTACTGTCTGAGCAAGTCATAAAATTGCGATAACGGAAAAGGGGATGCATTTATTATGACAGCTATATAATCAACAAATCTGTCGCGCTGACAGTTTGATGAGATGAGGTGAGTTTTTTAACAAATATGTCAGAATAACAGATATTTTGGTTTGGATATGTGATTTAAAGGGATTAAATTTGCAAAAATATTACTCATAAAACAAAACTATATGAAACGAATTCTGCTTGCAGGTCTGATATTCGCCGGAGTGATGCCGGCAATGGCTGCACCTGCCGATGAAGGTCGCCTTTTGCGGTTCCCGACTGTCAATGGAAATCAGATAGTGTTCAGTTATGCAGGCGACTTGTATTCAGTTCCCGCTACCGGCGGAGATGCGAAGCGTCTTACTTCCCATCTTGGATATGAGATTTTTCCACGTCTGTCTCCCGACGGAAAGGAAATAGCCTTTACAGGACAATATGACGGCAATACCGAAGTGTATGTAATGCCTTCGAACGGAGGGGAACCCAAACGACTGACATATACATCCACCAACTCAAGAGACGATCTTGGCGACCGTATGGGTCCTAATAACATGGTTCTTACATGGCGTCCCGACGGTAGTGGCATTGTTTATCGCAACAGGATAGGTGACGGATTCTCGGGGAAATTATGGACGGTCAGTCCCGAGGGTGGTATGCCTGACATGATTCCGCTTCCTGAAGGAGGTTTCTGCAGTTTCTCGCCCGACGGAAAGAAGATGGCATACAACCGCGTGATGCGTGAATTCCGCACATGGAAATATTACCGCGGAGGTATGGCAGATGATATCTGGATCTATGATCCTGAAAAGGAAAGCGTTGAAAACATTACAAACAACGTTGCCCAGGACATCATACCGATGTGGATAGGGGATGAAATATATTTCATTTCCGACAGGGACAACACGATGAATCTGTTTGTCTACAACATCAAGACAAAACAGACCCGCAAGGTTACAAATTTTACGGATTTCGACATCAAGTTCCCCAGTTCCGACGGGAAGACGATCGTGTTTGAAAACGGTGGATACATATATCGTTTCGATCCGTCGAAAGGGACACCGGAGAAAGTGGATATTACACTGTCTGCCGACAATACACTTGCCCGTAGCGAGATGAAGAACGTTGCGGGAGATATCACATCTTTTTCTTTGTCGCCGGCAGGTCATAGACTTGCAATCACAGCGCGTGGGGAGGTGTTTGATGTCCCGGTTGGGAAAGGTGTCACTAAAGATATCACACGTACTCCCGGGTCTAACGACCGTGGTGCAGATTGGAGTCCGGATGGAAAGTATATAGCTTACATTGGCGATATTACAGGTGAGTCTGAAATATGGCTACAGCCGACAGATGGTGGAAAACCCATACAGCTTACTAAAGACAATGACACATATATCCGCAATTTCTATTGGACCCCTGACGGGAAGACGATCATTTACACCGACCGCAAGAATCGCATTGTCGAGGTGAACGTGGCGACCAAGTCGAAGCGTACTTTGGTGCAGAATCCGGGAGGTGAATTCAGGCAGGTTGCCATATCTCCGGATAGTAAGTGGCTTGCATATACCAAGTCTGATGACAATAACATGTCGGTTGTCTATGTTTTCAATATCACGGACGGAAAGGAATATCCTGTGACAGAAAGATGGTATGATTCCGGTTCCCCATTGTTTAGTGAGGATGGGAAATATCTATATTTCACATCAGAACGCGACATGAATCCTATTTACGGAAATCTTGAATGGAATCATGTCTACACAAGTATGGGAGGCATTTATGTTGCCTTGTTGAGCAAAGACACCCCGTCGCCCCTTATTCTTTCAGATGATTCTGATAATCCTGCTCCAAAATCGGCGCCATCAGATAAAAAAGAGACATCAAAGTCAAAGAAAAATGCCGAGGTTTCCGACAATTCAGTAAAAATTGATCCGGAAGGCTTGCCACACCGTCTTTTGAAACTACCTCTACAGACGGGTTACTATCGTCCGCTTTATGGTAAAGGAGACCAAATGTGGTATAGCGGAATGGGTGGAGTCAGCGTCTTTGATTTCAAGACAGGAAAGCCGGAGATGGTTGCAGAAAACTCATCCATGACCGTATCCGCAGATGGCGAGAAGGCGGCATTCTTCAAAGGAGGAAAGATTTATGTTACGAACTTCCCGACAACAAAAGCAAATCTTTCTGACGCCGTGAATCTTTCAAATCTTGTGGCACCGGTGGATTACGCTCAAGAATGGAACCAAATTTTTGATGAAGTTTGGAGAGCATTCCGCGACGGATTCTATCTTGAAAACATGCATGGCGTTGACTGGAATGCCATCAAAGAAAAATATGCGCAGTTGCTCCCATACGCAAAGACCCGTTATGACCTTAATTATATCATCGGGGAGATGATAAGTGAGCTTGCCTGTGGTCATGCATACGTCAATCCCGGGGAAGTGAAAGGTATAGATAGAATTTCAATGGGACTTCTTGGAGCAGAGTTAAGTCGCGACAAGAATGGAAATTTCAGAATTGAAAAGATTATTCCCGGAGCCGTTTACAGCGAAAAATTACGTTCCCCTCTTGAAGAACCCGGACTCGGTGTTAAGGAAGGTGATTATATAGTGGCTGTAGACGGAGTGCCTGTGACTGAAACAGACAATATCTATAAACTTCTTATCGGAAAGGCAGGTGTCCCGACCGAACTTACCGTTAACTCCACTCCGTCAGAAAAAGGAGGGAAGAAGATAGTTGTAGAACCTATTGATAATGAAGAGCCACTCTATCATTATAATTGGGTGCAGAATAATATCAAACGTGTATCCGAGGCTACTGACGGCAAAGTAGGGTATATCTACATACCTGACATGGGTCCTGAGGGGTTGAACGAATTCGCACGATATTTTTATCCTCAGCTCGACAAGGAGGCGCTTATCATAGACGACCGTGCCAACGGAGGAGGCAATATTTCTCCGATGATTATAGAACGACTTCTTCGCAAGCCTTATCGTATGACCATGAGCCGCACGTCTTCAAAGACAAATACAATTCCTGACGCTACTCATGTGGGCCCGAAAGTACTTCTTATCAATAAATATTCTGCATCAGACGGTGATTTGTTCCCCTGGAGTTTCAAGGCGAATAATCTTGGAACAGTGATAGGCACGCGCACTTGGGGTGGAATTATCGGCATCAGCGGTTCCCTGCCATATATGGATGGCACGGATGTCCGAGTGCCGTTCTTCACCAACTATGATGCAAAGACCGGAGAATGGATTGTTGAGAATCATGGCGTTGATCCGGATATCCTGATTGATAATGATCCCATAATGGAACAGAAGGGTATCGATCAGCAGCTTGAAAAAGCGATTGAGGTTGCACTTGAGCAGCTTAAAGATCGCAAGCCGATGCCAAAAGTGCCGGCTCCCCGAACTTTCAAAGATCTCGGACTCGATCCAAAATAAACAATTTGAACATAGACCATAAACCAAACAGGCATGCCTTCAACCGGAGACATGCCTGTATTTATTGATGATTCTATTAATGAAGGTCGTGGAATGTTTTTGTGGAAGGAAGGGGAGCGTGTATCAGCGGTTGTAGAATTGATTGGAGTGTTCCCTCCTTTTCGTATGGATTTATAGCATTTCGGGCTGACGAGCGGAATTCATCCGACAATACTTTTTTTAGCCCTTCCGATATTTCATCTTTTGTGACTCCACAGTTCACGACCGAATCTCCTTGCGCTCTCCCTTTTTGTCGGTCTCCGATATTGAGCGTAGGGATTCCAAATGAAGGAGCCTCTATCAGTCCGCTTGAGGAATTGCCTACCACCGCGGCCGCATACCGCATTGCGGAATAATATTTCAATCTGCCGAGCGACGTCACAGCTTTCACCGATCGGGGGTGTTGCGATGCCCAATCCTTTATAAGATTTGCCACTGTCTTGCCTCCGGTGTCTGAATTAGGCATCGTGAAAAGCACCTTCCAGCCATCTTTAATTATATCTGAAAGGCTGTCGAGCAAAGCTTTGGTCTGGCGTGCTTCATCACCAGGTTGAGTGGTGACAGGGTGGAAAGTGGCAATGATATAATTGTCTCCCAATTTAAACCCGATTTCTTTTTCAAGATCTTCGAGTGGCATTGTTTTCTCGTTTCTTATAGATTCCGCACCAAGCGACCCAACATGATACACCCGTTCTATGTCTTCTCCCATTTGAACTATCCGGCGTGCATATAGATCAGTTGAAGTGAAATGCAGGGTAGAAAGTTTTGTGATGGCATGGCGAATGCAATCATCGTAGGCACCTTCAGTTGTTTCTCCACCATAAAGATGGGCTACGGGAAGTCTGAAAATAAGGGCAGCTGAAGCAGCCGCAAGCATCTCATAACGGTCGCCGAGAATCACAACGAGATTAGGCTTGAGCCTTGAAAAAGCATCGGCAATTCCAATCTGAGTGAGCCCCATTGATTTGACTGTGGCGGCGGGGGAGTCTCCTGAAAGGAGAGAGTCAATGCGTTCATCGACCTTGAAACCGTCAGCAATAATTTCGTTTACGGTCATACCGTATTCGGGAGAAAGATGCATATTAGTGGCTATAATCTGCAATTCTGCTTCATTTGAGTTTGCTATCTCCTTTATAAGCGGAGTCATTATGCCATAATCTGCACGAGTGCCGGTCACAAAACAAATTTTTCTCATTTACACTTTTTCTATTATATTTCAATAAGATCGTCTGTGTTGAAATGTCTTGAGGCGGATCTTCCAATCACTTCATCCCAACGCATTGGCGAAATGCCTGAGCCGGGGCGTTTGACTGTGAGATTGTCTTCAGTGAATATATCTCCTTTCTTGATGTCTTTTGCCGCCACTATGCTTTTTCTGGCAACAGTGATATTTTCCCGTTCGGCAGAAGTGACCCGTTTTATTGCGGACCCTAACGACATAGCCACATGACGTATCCCGGAAACCATTTGCTTCAGTTCATCCGGATCGAGTGATGCCACGTGATCCGGTCCAGGCAAAGATTTGTCAAGGGTGAAATGCTTTTCAATAACGGATGCTCCCAAAGCGGTTGCCGCGAGAGGCACCTCAATTCCTTTTGTATGGTCTGAATATCCAACATTCACCCCGAATGCTTCGCGCAAAGTCAACATGGCTTTAAGGTTTACATCTTTGTAGTTTGTGGGGTATTGGGTTGTACAATGCAGGATTGTAATGTCGTTTCTGTAATAACCACCGTCATAAAGAATCTGGAGAGCGTTTTCGACGTCAGCCAATGTTGACATGCCGGTCGACATTATGACGGGAATCTTTGTTCTTGCAATTGCACGTAAATAAGGAAGGTTTGTTATTTCTCCCGAAGGTATTTTCATATATTTCATATCGAGAGAAGCAAGAAATTCAATGCTTTCAAGATCAAATGGAGTTGAAAGGAATCCTATGCCTGATTTTTTGCAGTGGCGTGCGATAGATCTAAAGGCTTCTTCAGGTAGCTCAAGACCTTTAAGCATTTCAAGCTGATTGTCCGCATTGCAATTTTCTTTCTGATATTCAGCAGTCCGGCTTGATGCTGTGACAAGTTTGTTTGCTTTAAAAGTTTGAAATTTCACAAAATCTGCACCGGCGTGTGCAGCGGCATCCACCATACGTAATGCCATTTCTATAGATCCGTTATGATTGACGCCGGCTTCGGCGATTATTAGAGGTTTCATTTGTTTTTTAATTTGTGGAAACGCATTGGTGTGCCATGATAAATTCCCGGTTCTGTGAGATCGCGATTGACAGTTACACCTATACCGACAGTGACTCCTGAAGCGATTGTCACTCCGTTCATTACTTTAGCTCCGAGCCCGATGAAACAATCTTCTCCTATTGTGACGCCGCCCCCGATGACTGCACCGGGTCCGATAAAAGTATTATTGCCAACTGTGCAGTCGTGCTCAACAATTGCTCCTGTGTTGACAATCACATTGTCTCCGAGTTTAGCGCGGTTTACAACCGCGTTGTTAAGAATGGCGCAACCGTTCCCGATTTCAGAGTGTCTGGTGACTATTGCAGAAGAAGCAATTATCGACGTGAATTTAGCTCCTGCTTCGGAATATTTTTCTATCATATTTCTACGCTTGTTCATGATTGGAAGTCCTGCGTAGACGAATGCCATGTGGAAAAGATACCCTTTTTTAGAAAGTTCTTCTACCATGGAATCATCGCCCAGCCATTTTGCGGGCATAAGTGAAGATTCGGATAATGCCGTGTATCCTGCCACGATATCCGGATTTTGAATAGCCTCCATTATAGACAAAGCATGCCCTCCCCCTCCCGCGAGAACAATTTTGTCAGTCCGGTCTATTTGTTTATTCTGCATCATAATAGTTTAGTTCAGACAATTCATTTTTCATTCTTTCACCGATTCTTAAATAATATGGAGCATATCCTGAGTAGTCTATTATCTTTTCGATTCTGCGCTCGTAAAGCTGCCGCATGTTATGACTTGTTATGAATTCTACGGCTTTTCTGAAAATATTGATTGCCGAAGTCCATGCGGTTTCGCGCACTATATGTCGGACTACAAGCCGAGAAAGCACCACTTCTACATGATATACCATCAGCTCCGACACCTGTTCAGCCGGAATGTCAAGTTTTATGAAATTGTTGACAGTCTCATTTCCCTCCTTAACACTCATTTTTGCCCTCGGTTTCCCCTGAGGGGTGAAATAGTTGCGATAAAGCTCCTTTTTTGCCTTTTCGAGAGCTGCTTTGGTGTCAGGATTCATAAAAAATTCAAGATACTCCTTTGCTTCTTTTCTTGCATCATATAGATCAAGAATGACCTGGACAAGGTGTTCCTGAGGCAACGTCTGAAGATATTTTTTAAGTTTAGCCTTACTCATTGGTTCTCTTTTTAAGTTGCCAGAAAGCGACGGCAGAAGCTGCAGCCACGTTTAGTGAATCCACACCATGCGACATGGGTATTTTTGCTGTGTAATCGGCATCGGTTATAACTTCATTAGCCAGACCGTCGCCCTCGGTGCCAAGAATCAAGGCGAGTTTCCGTTCCTTATTCAAAGCAGGATCGTCGATACTTACAGATTCATTAGTCAAAGCCAACGCCACTGTTCTAAACCCCAAATCCTTCAGCCCGCATACGGGACGGTCGAGCCATGTCCAAGGCACAAGGAAAACGCTTCCCATGGACACCCTCACGGCTCTGCGGTTGAGTGGATCGCAAGAAGTAGGGGTGAGAAGCACGCCGTCGATTCCTAAAGCGGCTGCCGATCTGAAGATGGCGCCAATATTTGTGGTGTCGGTGACACCGTCGATAATTGCAATCCTTTCTGCGTTGCTGCAAATACTTTCGACTGACGGGAACTTGCGGCGTTTCATTGCACACAAAACACCGCGCGTCAGAATGTAGCCTGTAAGATTAGCAAGCAATTCTCTTGAACCGGTATAAACCGGGATATTTCCACATTTATCGATTATTTGGAAAGCATCGCCGGTGATATGCCGATTTTCGCATAAAATTGCCAAAGGTTCGTAGCCGGCATTTAAGGCAACGTCTATCACTTTGGGGCTTTCAGCGATAAATATGCCTTTGTCCGGTTCAAGTCTGTTTCTCAGCTGAGCTTCAGTCAGCGTCGAAAAAATCTCCACACCTGGATGGTTGAGCGATGAAATCTCGACTATATTCATATTACAAAATTATAATTTTTTTTGTAGACATCCTCATTTCATCCCGCGTATATTGGCATTTATCGTCTGAAATGCAGATTTCGTAGGTTAAAAAGTGGTATAATAAAAGGTGGATAAGAAATAAATTGCTAAATTTGCATCAAAATACAAATACTGACAATGAAGATTTTTTCTAACATACGATTTTCAGCATCTTTCCCTGTAATATTGGGAATGATGATGATGATGACTAATTTATCGGCACGTGCATTCCGAATCCATTGCAAGGAAGACACTGTCAAGGTAAGCTCCATACTTTTAAAAACAGCTGAACACGGCGGAACTTTTGGAGAAAGATGTGTCTTTGTTGCCAGTCAGCTTGAGGGGACTCCCTGGTCGGCTCCTCTCGACAATGATTCCATTGGTACAATAATTGTGAATATGCATGGCTTTGACCGTCTTGGATTTATCAACACTGTAATGGCTTTGGCGGATGCAAGCATGAAAAATATGCCTACAATAAAAGAATTTGTTTATTCTCTTGAGGCCATGAGCCGACGCAAAGGGATAGACGAAGGCTTTGTCTCGCAATTGCATTATGGCGCAGATTGGATTGTAGACAATGTCTACCGGGGGCATGTCAAAGAGATGACTGAATATGTCGGCGGCGGCAGTTTCAAGGCTAAGACATTGGATTATGTCAGCCGCCATAAGGATGAATATCCCGCTTTGAAAGATTCTATTGTTCTTGAGAAAATCAAGATGATAGAAATGGGATACAGGAGTCACAGAATTCCCCATCTGAAAAAACAGAGTGCCGGGAATAAATCCTTGCATGAACTCATGCAAAACGGGGATATCATAATGATGCTCTCTCCTGAGATTGATTATGACATCTATGACATGGGATTTGTCGAGATGAAGAATGGAGAACCTTATTTGAAACATATTTCACATGAAAGCGGGATAGTCGTTACGGATGAATATCCCCTTAGCCGATTATTTAAAATAGAAGGTCAGCATTTCTATGGTTACCGTTGGTTAAGACCTACGGAATAAACAAAGCAGACGCATTTCTGACATAAATCATAGAGTGACAACATATTTTGTGCCTGATGTATTGCGAGAAAATACATCAGGCATCTTTTTGTGTTGCAAAAAGAAACTACTAATAGCAAAAAGAAAACCATTAAAGGGTTAAAATGTGGAAAAATGGATATATATGAAACGAATTGGGAGAAAATACTTGGTTTTTTAATTGCAATTTGCTAAATTTGCGAAACAGTTGTAGAAACTGCAACGAATATCCCATTCGTTAGAATGATTATTTTTCCCAAGCACTTCAAGAACTGATTTAAACTTTTTACGGAATGAGAATAAAATAAAAGAAATCTTTATTTTAAGACCTCTATTTCAATCTTCCGCCATCTTTTTGGCTGATTTTGCATCGCTCATCGGTCGTTTAGCCCGCTAAACTCCCTCTTCACGATTCAAAATCATCTCAAAAATATGACGAAATCTTAAAATAGAAAAAGTTTAAATCAGTTTCAATTGTAGAAATTCACAAATCCTTAAATTCACATGCAAAACATACTATCTCGTCCTAAAATTTTGATGATTTATACCGGAGGTACAATCGGTATGAAGGAGAACCCTGTGACTAAAGCTCTCGAGCCTTTTGATTTCAATCATCTTCTTGACAATGTCCCAAAATTGAAGATGCTTGATTTTGATGTGGAGCACTATCAGTTTGAAAATCCCATAGATTCATCTGCAATGACTCCCGAGCATTGGGGAGAGATGGTAAAAGTGATCGAGGATAATTATAAGAAATATGACGGTTTCGTGGTGCTTCATGGCACAGACACAATGGCATACACTGCGTCTGCTTTAAGTTTTATGCTCGAAAATCTTAGCAAGCCGGTGATTATCACAGGATCACAGCTTCCTATTGGGGAGGTCAGGACAGACGGTGAAGAAAATCTTATCACGGCACTTCAGATAGCAGCTGCCCGCGATGGAGAAGGTAACCATATAGTGAGGGAAGTGGCTATCCTTTTTGAAAACTATTTGTGGAGGGGAAATAGAAGCACAAAGCGCAGTGCAGATAATTTCAACGCTTTCAAAAGCAATAATTATCCAGAACTTGCAAAGATCGGATTAGGGATATCTTTCAATAAAGAAGCGTTATGGAAGGGAGGCGACCCAGAAAAGCCTTTGAAGGCGCATTATGAGATGGATTGTAATGTGATTTTCATCGATCTCTTCCCTGGCATAAAAGAACAGTCCGTGCGTCACATGCTTGCCACTCCGGGAATAAAAGGTGTGGTTCTTAAGACTTTTGGAGCTGGTAACGGTCCTAATAGTCAATGGTTTATTGATGCAATCAAGGAGACTGTCGAGAAAGGTATAATTGTATTGAATATAACTCAGTGTAACAATGGGAGCGTGCTTCCATTCAGGTATGTGACGGGTCTTGATCTTGCCAATGCAGGCGTTATATCCGGTCATGACCTAACCTCGGAAGCAGCCATCACAAAAATGATGTATCTTCTTGGTCGGGGAATGAATGCCGACGAGGTTAAAGATTACATGGAATATAATCTCCGGGGCGAAATCTCCTCTTGATTGTATTGTGTTTTCGAGATTGTGTACATGCTCTTTATCGGAGGCATTCATTGCAGAAACGGGAATATTTTTGTAATTTCGCCATATAAAAGGAAGAAATTATGAACGGACTGACAGCGGCAGATTTTGCCGATACAGGACAATGGCGTCTAATTCTAAAAATTTTTCCCACCGGGATGAATGCACATTTAGAGAATACTCTCCATCCCGATCTTGAGCCCCAGATGCTGTTTTCCACACAATGGGAAGCTGATGGAGCAAATTTATTGCGCAATATAGAGAATGCCGTGTATGATCATCCTCGGGTGCTGGATGATTTTTCAGCAAGAATCATAATATATGACCGAAAGGTATTGTTTATGCCCACGGAGCTGGTTGAGGAAACCGAAGGGGCTGAGGAGACCTTTTATACCTCCCTTTATGAAACCGAAGCAAGTGATGTCATAACTGAAACAGATCGCGACATAACCGTGGCATACGCTCCGGCATCAGGATTAAAAGGGTTCCTAAACCGAACCTTTCCCGGTGCCAGAATCGGTTGCAATCTTATGGGGGCTGTCAAGAGATTCAGAGATGACGGTAACGGAAAGCGCCTTTGTATTTTTGTCCGTAAATGGGAAGCAGATTTTATTCTGCTCGACGGGCAAAATCTCATATCGGCATCAACACATTCCTGGACTGCTCCGTCAGATATTTCTTATCACGGTTTTAATATTCTTGACGTCTATGGTGTTAATCCTTCAGACGTTGTTGCAATTATCGAGGGTGATGATGTCCCATTTGAAACAGCGGAGGCATTCAAAAAATATTGTGCTAATTTAGAATTGAGGTCATGAGAATTATAAGAGGAAAGTATGGAAGACGTCGTTTTGAGGTCCCTAAAAATATAACGGCACGCCCAACAACAGATTTCGCACGCGAGAATTTGTTTAATGTGCTTGAAAATATTGAAGACTTTGAAGGGAAAACCGCACTTGATTTGTTCGCTGGTACAGGGGCAATAAGCTTCGAATTCCTTTCAAGAGGTTGCAGTGATGTGACATCTGTTGAGATGGCACCTGTCCAAGCATCATTCATCAGGAGTGTGAAGGATAAACTCGGTGACGAGAATCTTAGAGTTATAAAGGGGGATGTATTTAAATTTATCTCCACATGCCATCGTCAGTTTGATTTTATATTTGCCGATCCTCCTTATGACCATCCGAGATTTGAAGAAGTACCTGAGTTGATATTGTCATCTTCGATGGTTAAATCAGGTACAATAGTGATAATAGAACATTCCAAGACAAGAAATTTTTCACATTTGCCGGGATTTTCACAACATAGAGTGTATGGAAGTGTGAATTTTTCCATTTTTATTGTTGAATGAAAATGGAATCCTAAATTATAATTTTGAAATTTAACCAATATGGATAATAAAATAAAGCTCGACTCTATAGAAGAGGCTATCGATGATTTCAGAAAAGGGAAGTTTATAATAGTGGTGGATGATGAAGATCGTGAAAATGAAGGAGACCTCATTATCGCTGCAGAAAAAATTACTCCTGAAGATGTGAATTTCATGTTGAAAAATGCCCGTGGAGTGCTCTGTGCTCCGATCACAAACGAACGATGCAAGCAGCTTGATCTCCCTCATCAGGTCGAAGACAATACATCAGTATTGGGAACTCCCTTTACAGTGACTGTCGATAAACTTGAAGGATGTTCCACGGGAGTTTCTGCAGATGATCGTGCCGCCACCATAAGGGCACTTGCCGATCCAAAATCCACACCTGAAACTTTCGGCAGACCAGGGCATATCAATCCTCTTTATGCTCAAGACAGAGGCGTGATTCAGAGAAGCGGCCACACAGAAGCGGCAGTAGATTTCGCAAGGCTTTCAGGTCTTTATCCAGCGGCTGCCCTTATGGAAATCATGAGTGATGACGGCACTATGGCAAGGCTCCCGGAATTGCGTGAAAAAGCTGACAAATGGGGTTTCAAACTGGTGAGTATCCGTGATTTGATAGCATATAGGATGCAAAATGATTCCATAGTCGAGATTGGGGAAGAAGTAGATATGCCTACATCTTACGGTCATTTCCGTTTAATTCCATTCAGACAGAAAGATAATGGCTTGGAACATATAGCGTTGATCAAAGGAGATGTGGCTAATGGCGACCCTGTTCTTGTAAGGGTTCATTCTTCCTGTGCCACAGGTGATATTTTTGGTTCTTTAAGATGTGAATGCGGTGAGCAATTACATCTGGCTTTGCAAATGATAGAAAAAGAAGGAAGAGGCGCTGTGGTCTATCTTAATCAAGAGGGGAGAGGTATTGGATTGATGGACAAGATCAAGGCTTATAAACTTCAGGAAAACGGACTTGACACAGTAGATGCGAATCTTCATCTTGGTCATAAGGCTGACGAGCGCGACTACGGGGTAGGTGCCAATATACTCCATGCTCTCGGAATTAAAAAAATGAGATTGATGACCAATAATCCAGTCAAACGTATCGGTCTTGAAGGTTATGGTCTTGAAGTTGTTGAAAACGTCCCGATTGAAGTGGAACCCAACAAATACAACAGATTTTACATGCACACCAAGAAGGAGCGTATGGGGCACAATCTTCACAAGATAGACTGATATTCTAAACTGATCGGCATCATGAGAAAATATACAATTCTGATAATGACCTTTCTTTTTGCATTTACCTGTTCAAATGCAAAGAAAGTTTTAGGTCATGAAGATTTTGATTTCTGGGAGAAACTGACTAACTATTCCATATCAAATAACGGACGATGGGCAGTTTGTGCGGTTAATCCTCAGGAAGGAGACGGTGTGTTGACTCTTTATGACACATCAAAAGGGAAAAAGATAGAAATCGAGCGTGGATACTCACCTTCTTTTACTGCAGACAGCAAATGGGCAATTGTCAAGATCAAACCGTTTTTTGCTGAAACACGCAAGGCAAAAATAGCTAAAAAGAAGGGTTTCGACCTTCCTCAAGATTCATTGGCCATTATTAACCTTGCCACAGGGAAAGTGGAAAAAATAGGTAATGTAATTTCCTGCAAGATAGGCAAGGATGGCGGTGATTGGGTTGCATGGCTTTCATGCGATACCACCCTTATAAAGCCAAAAGCATTGAAAGACAAGAAAGCGGGTCGTCCGCTTGTGATGAAAAATCTTTCAAACGGATCTTCCCGTATTTTGAACTGGGTTGACAATTATGTCTTTTCAAAAGACGGCACAAAACTGGCTCTCACTCTTAAAAAACAGAAAAATGATTCACTTTCAACCGACGGAGCCGGCGTAGTGATATTTCCTGACACTGCGTTCCATTTGATTGACAGGGATAAAAATTTCTATGGAATCCCTGTGTTCAATGATGCCGGAACCAAGCTTGCATATATAGCTTCAGACGACACGATTGAAACCGGCACTAAGAAAGCTTCTCTATATCTGGTGAATGATTTGCAAAGATCTATGCTTGAAGTGGAGGAGATCAAAGTTAATTTTTCCGGGAAGGGGAAACATTATGCCCGTCCTGTCACATCCGATGTTTCTGAACAGAAAAAAATGGATGAGGAATGGAAGAAAAAGATGGCGGCGCAAAAGGATATAGAGCTGTTTCTAAATCAGTATTCTATGCCGGTCTTTTCTGAAAACGGGAATCGCCTCGTGGTGGGGGTGGCTCCTTATGTAGCACCGGATGACACCACTCTTGTAAGCTTTGAAACACCAAAACTTGATATCTGGCGATGGGATGCCCCAATGACTCCCCCTCAGGAGCTTAACAGGGTTGAACGTCTGCGTAAGCTTACATATCCCGTTGTTATTAATCTTGCAGACCACAAACAAATCCTGATGACCGACAATCCATTGGTGAGAATTACTTCTCCTGACCGATGGAACGGAGACTGGGCTTTGATTGCAGACCCTTCGGCAAATATAATTTCTTCACAGTGGGATTACCAATATCCTGTAGAATTATATCTCAAAAATGTGCAGACAGGGGAAACTAAAGAAATCTCCACTGTTTTCAACGGATCTTATTCATATTCTCCTGATGCAAAATATGTAGTATGGTTTGAGGATAGAGAATACAATGTTTATTCTCTTGCTACAGGAGAAATCAATAAAGTTGGCAAGGATATACCTTATTTACTTTGGGATGATGAAGCTGATACTCCTCAAAAGGATTCAGAACCTTATGGAATTGCCGCATGGACTTCCGGAGATTCACGAATGCTTGTCTATGATCATAACGATCTTTGGGCGGTTGACCCTGCCGGTAAATCAGAATCTGTATGCATTACAGCCGGCGAAGGAAGAAAGAGGGACCTAAGGTTGCGCCTGATTGATACAGATCCTGATCAAAGATATATTTCAAAAGACGACAGATTGCTGTTTTCTCTGTTTAATTATTCGGACAAACGAAACGGACTTGCCTCCTCTGTATATAGCGGTAAGGCTTTGGCTCCTAAAATTGATTTCCTTGACGGTTATCAGTTCACACAGGTCAGGAAAGCTAAGGATGCCAATGTATATAGCTGGGATCAGGCAAATTTCAGCACCTCTCCGAATGTATATGTCTCTACTGATATTGAAAAAGGTAAGTCAATAAGAGTGACTGATACTAATCCCCAGATGGCAGACTACAACTGGGGGACGGCACAGTTGTTCCAATGGAAGGCATTTAACGGGAAACAGTCGGATGGAGTGCTTTATCTTCCAGAAGATTTCGATCCCGACAAAGAGTATCCGATGCTCGTTTATTTCTATGAGACCTATTCTCAGGATCTTTACAAACATTATGACATGGAGCCGTCATGGAGCTGGATAAACTTCCCCTTCTATGTAAGTCGCGGTTATGTGATTTTTGTGCCGGATATTCATTACACCGATGGAATCCCGGGAGAATGTGCATATAATTATGTATGTTCGGGAGTGGATGCCGTCTGTGACAAATATCCCAATATCGACCGAAAGCGTATAGGTATCGACGGACAGAGCTGGGGCGGTTATCAGACCGCTTATCTCGTGACGCGTACAGATATGTTCGCATGTGCCGGTTCAGGTGCGCCTGTTGCCAATATGACATCTGCATTCGGAGGAATCCGATGGGGATCGGGCGACAGTCGTCAAGGTCAATATGAACAGGGACAGAGCCGCATAGGCAGGAACCTGTGGGATGCGACCGAGCTTTATATCGCCAACTCGCCGGTGTTCCATGCCAACCGGGTTCATACTCCACTTTTGATCATGCATAATGATGAAGACGGGGCTGTGCCTTGGTATCAGGGGATTGAAATGTTTATGGCATTGCGCAGGCTTGGTAAGCCCGTGTGGATGCTTCAATATAATGGGGAGGCTCACAACCTTGTGGAGCGTCGCAACCGAAAAGACATTACTCGCCGTCTCCAGCAGTTTTTCGATCATTATCTCAAAGGGGATCCGATGCCGGAATGGATGGAGAATGGCATTCCCGCGGTGAGAAAGGGTCAGGAGTTTGGATATTGATACAAGTATAATATATGGCGGGATTCCGGTTGCATTGCTACCGGAATCTTGTCGTTTAATAGATAAGAGTTGAAACAAATTGATAAAGACATATTAAAACTCAGTTTTCCTGCTATTGTCAGTAATATTACAGTGCCGTTGCTTGGATTATGCGACACTGCGATTTCCGGTCATTTAGGTTCAGAGATATATCTTGCTGCAATTGCGGTAGGTTCGGTTATGATGAATGTTGTGTTCTGGCTGTTCGGTTTTTTAAGGGCTGGAACCACAGGACTGACAGCAACCGCTTATGGCGCAAATGATGAGAATGCGTTAAGGCAGGTGTTTTCCCGGGCTCTGGGATTGGCGTTGATTGGAGGTTTAGTGATAATCATTATGCAGGTGCCTTTAATGAATTTGCTGTTACTTGTGATCCACGCGGAGCCTGAAGTTTCGGATTATGTTGCACGTTATTTTTCAATATCGATATGGGGAGCTCCGGCAATTCTTGGTGTCATGGCAATAAGCGGCTGGTTTGTCGGAATGCAGTCTACAGTCTATCCGATGGCTATAGCAATTGCAGTCAATTTAATCAATATAGGGTTGAGTTTCCTGTTGGTTTTCGGTATGCACGTAGGATTTGAAGGTGTAGCCTGGGGAACATTATTTGCCAACTGGATTGGATTGATAATTGCTTACGTATGTGCTGTCAGGTTCAGGAAGGGTAAGAGACTATGGTGTCCGCTCAAAGATATAATAAGAGGCGGTGGTCTTGGAAAGTTTTTTTCTGTTAACTCCAATCTCTTCATACGTTCAGCATGTATTATAAGCGTCAGCCTTGGAGTTGCTTCTGCCGGAGCCAGACTTGGAGCACTTACACTTGCCGTGAACGTGATTGTGATGCAATTGTTTCAGTTCTTTTCCTTTTTTATGGACGGATTCGCGTTCAGTGCAGAGGCTCTTGTAGGGAAATATTCAGGAGCCAAAGAGAAGGGAAATTTACGGCTCACAGTATCGGCTCTGTTGAAGTGGACTTTAGGAATGGCTTTATTATTCACTTTATTGTATTCGATAGGATGTGTTGCAATTTCAACGGTACTGACCGATCAGCCAGAAGTATGGACCGGAATAGCGGGACTTAGAATATGGATAGGACTGATACCCATAGTGTCGGCATGGGCGTTCATATATGATGGTTTTTATATAGGCGTCACTTGTACAAGAAAAATGATGGTGGCAACTATTATTTCTACAATTGTTTTCTATATAATTGCGTTTCTTCATTATGATGGTGAGGGTATAAGCCTGTGCGTGGTGGATAACAAGTCATTATGGACTGCATTTTTATGCTATCTGATGTTGCGTGGCGTTATCCTTGCGGCACAATGGAGAGAGACCCTTATCAATAGATTTGAAATAAGCAAATAAACAATATTATGATAAAGTTCGTAAACGCCAAGATCAATCTTGGATTAAATATAGTGATGAAAAGGGAAGACGGTTATCACAATCTTGAAACCGTTTTTTTCCCCGTAGGGATAGAAAGTGGCATGCCTCAGCAGCCTGAGGCTTTTGACGACATTCTTGAGATAACGGTAGACAATAATCAGGTAAGCGGTTGTAAATTTCAATTGATGGGCAGAAGGATAGATTGCCCACCGGAGCAAAACCTGGTTGTGAAGGCAACGACCTTGTTTTTAAAATCTTATTTTGATAGGTTCGGCGGACTCGATGAAGCAGGATTATTCAGTATATCTCTTGACAAACATTTGCCGGATGGTGCCGGGCTCGGTGGCGGAAGCGCGGATGCTTCATTTACGTTGGTGAGCCTGAATGAATTGACGGGAGAAAGGTTCTCACGTAATGAACTATGTGATATGGCTGTCAGGCTTGGTGCTGATTGTCCGTTTTTTATTTACAATAAGCCATGTTTTGCAGAGAGTATCGGGGAAGAACTTACACCAATAGATATAGATCTTTCAGGCAGATGGCTTTTGATAGTCAAACCTGACGTGTATGTATCTACCAGGGAGGCATTTTCAGGAATTACGCCAAAGTCTCCTAAATTTGATTTGCGATTTCTTCCTGATCTTCCTCTTTCAAAATGGAAAGGCTTGGTTGTTAATGACTTTGAAGAATCTATATTCCCTTCACATCCTGAATTGGCGAATCTAAAGAGTAATATTTATAAATTGGGAGCCACTTACGCTTCCATGTCTGGTTCCGGTTCTTCAATCTACGGGATATTTGAAGAGGGAGATGCTGCAAAAAATGCAAGAGATGTTCTTGGGTCAACTTATAGCGGAGTTTGGTTGTTTGAACTATAGTAATTTGAGGTGAAATATCTCCGGAATATGCAATTGCCAAATGTATTGAAATGAATTAATCTTCATATTTAACACTTATTGGCGCAATATTTGAATGTGTAAATTTCAAACAACTATCCATTATGGAAAAGAATAAATATAATAAAGACCAAGAAAAAGGCTTCAAGAATGAAGCTGAAGATATAAAAAATCCCGAAGGTCAGAAAGTGGCAGTCGATGATGTGATCCCTGAAGAGGAAAACACAAAAGAATTAGAAACTGAAGGGGAAGAGAATTCTCTTGAAAAGCAGGTTGAGGATCTTAAGGCTCAAGTTGATAAAGAGAAGAAGGAATATCTTTTCCTCATGGCTGAATTCGACAATTTCCGTAAGCGCACGCTTAAAGAGAAAAGCGAAATAATCAAAAATGCCGGAGAAAATGTGCTGAAAGGTCTTCTTCCTATTATGGATGATTTCGAGAGAGGAATCAAAGCATCCGAGACAAGTGGAGACAGTGAGGCTATGAAAGAGGGTATTATTCTTATATACAATAAACTAAAAAAATATCTCGCTCAAAACGGCGTAAAAGAATTTGATCCGAACGATGATACTTTTGACACGGAGAAACATGAAGCCATTTCTGTGGTCCCTGTACCTGACGAATCAAAGAAAGGTAAGATTCTTGATACCGTTGAGAAAGGCTATATGATCAATGACAAGGTGCTTCGTCACGCCAAGGTTGTGGTTGCACAGTGATCACAAATAAAAGCAGAGAAGCCATAACCAATAATTAGGAGACGTAAGCCATGGCAGAAAAAAGAGATTACTATGAAGTGTTGGGCGTTTCAAAAGGCGCCAGCGCTGACGAAATAAAGAAGGCATATCGTAAGATGGCGATCAAGTACCATCCTGATAAAAATCCGGGCGATAAAGAAGCTGAGGAAAAATTCAAGGAGGCGGCTGAAGCATACGATGTGCTTAGTGACGCGGATAAGCGTGCGAAATATGACCAGTTCGGTCACTCTATGGGACCACAAGGATTTGGTGGCGGCGCAGGTGGTGACTTCTATAGTAGCGGCGGCATGTCTATGGAAGATATCTTCGCTCATTTTGGCGATATCTTCGGTGGCAGAATGGGAGGTATGGGAGGCTTCAGTGGTTTCGAAGGAGCAACCGGAGGTCGTCCCCGTCAACACGTGAATAAGGGTACGGACTTGCGTATCACAGTTAAGGTGACCCTTAAAGACATTATGAACGGTGTTGACAAAAAGCTCAAAATACCCCGTATGGTGGCTTGTCCGCATTGCAAGGGAACCGGAGCAAAAGACGGTACAGCGTTTCATACATGTCAACGTTGTCATGGCACCGGATACATCACTCGTGTGCAACAATCGATTTTCGGGGCTGTTCAGAGTGAAGCTGTGTGCCCTGAATGTAATGGAGAAGGCAAGATCATTTCAGAGAAATGTAGCTATTGCAATGGCACTGGAATCGAACGGAAGGAGGAGGTTGTCAGCTTCCACATCCCTGCCGGCGTTGAAGACGGCATGACATTGACTCTTCGTGGTCAAGGCAATGCACCTCGTCACGGCGGTGTCAATGGCGATTTGCTTATCGTGATTCAAGAGGAGAAGGATTCTGAACTTATCCGAGACGGTAATGATCTTATCTATAATCTCATGCTTGATTTCCCTACTGCTGCTTTGGGAGGAAATGCTGAGATTCCGACAGTCGACGGTAGGGCAAGGCTTAAGATTGCCGCCGGGACTCAGCCCGGTAAGGTGCTTCGTTTGAGAGGTAAGGGTCTTCCTGAGATGAACAGCAGTAACAGGGGCGATCTTCTTGTGAATGTTATGGTATATGTTCCGGAATCGCTGACAGACGCTGAGAAGGCTGCGATAGAAAGCCTTAAGGATACTCCAAATGTTGTTCCGACAGAATCAACGGCAAAGAGAATCTTCTCGCGTCTACGCCACATTTTCAATAAAGAAAACCGCGGAGAATAATTAATTACACGATAATAATAACAATATTAGGAGAGCGGCAATTTATTTAGAATTGCTGCTCTCCTAATATTGTTATTATGCTTCTTTGGCGTTTACCACTTTCCCATTGCAGATTCTCACCGTCAGATTGCAACCTATAGGAAGATTCGGATTCAAATTGAAGCGCAGAGGATTGATCCAATAATTTTTCCCTGTCTTGTCTGTGACTCTCCATGCCACGGAAGATTTCCCAAAGCCTGATTTGGTTTCATCAGATGAAGCCTTTTTATGGTAAGTCTTTGTCACCGAAAGAGAGGGTAGGGCGGCATATATTTCTTCATCAGCGAGAAATTCCATTTTCTTGTAGAATCTTTCAGGATTGTCTGGAATTGTATCTGCCGGTATTCGCTTCAATATCTCATTATATTTGGGCGACAGATGCCATTGATTTTGATTATATATGCTCCTCACTTTATTCAATTCCCAAAGTGCTTGTGGAAATGCACCTCTTGAAGAGAGAACATCGGCAAGCGAAACCCTGATTTTCCCTTTGAATTGATCGGAGCCCGGTGCAGAAAGGGCTTTATACAATAGAGCAAGTAGCAATCTTGGATTTTCAGAAGGTGAAACAGTTGAGGCAAGTTTACTCCACAAATAAAATTTTCCGGGGGCCATTGAAATGGCTTTGCGTAATAATGCTGCGGCAGATTCTTTTTCATTCGCGAGTAAATGTATGGCAGCTCTTTGGCTAAGAATATTGAAAGAATCGGGATATTCATTGACTGCCTTGTCGATTACCATCAACAATTCTTTTGTCGGTAGAGTATGGGTTTCCTCCAGTTCATCCACGCACAAAGTAATTAACTTTTCTGTAGTGGAACTGAGTTTTTTCCCTTCAAGGTCCTTCCTTTTCCAATCTCCGGGACGCAGATTGTCAAGATTCCATATTTTTATAAAATTTATAATTGAAAATCTGATAACTGTATCCTGCTTCTTATTGAAAGCCACATCTTTTGCATTTTTATATAAGCGAATGGCTTGTGTAAGGATCATTGAATGCAATTTATGTGGCACTGTCAATTGCAGTTGAAAATAGCGTGCCAGCATTTTTTTCCTTGATTGGATTTCATTGTCGGAGGACTGATGAAGCGCATAGTAGATTATCCATCCGTATGGATAATGGCTTTTTAAGGGAATTGTATTTATTTCCTCAAAGCGTGCCACTTTATTATAAATGTTGATTGCATCTCCGCTTTTGGCTTTTTCAAAACCGTCGGAAATAAATTTGATTATATCGAAGTCATTCATGGGTTATGAAATTAATGAAGTTTAAACAACTTCAATAGATGAACAGGTATTATTTATGTCTTTTCATAAGGAAGTTGAAAATACGGCTGTAAATTAAGCAAATAAATTTCAATTGTGCAAAAAAATAATCCAAAATAATAAACGGCGTCCCGAATTTTGATTATTTATCCGAGATGCCGTTTTTGATATCATTAATCCCACTTTGCTATAATTTTGAGATATCTAAATCCTTGTGAGGACATGGGGAAGGAGATTGCGGGTTGAAGCCGCGAAACGTACTTTGTAAGATTTTGCCGTAGCGTCGTATGACTCTATCACCCCTTCACCGAAAACGCGGTGACTGACACGGGTGCCGTTTTCCCATGGCTTTTCCGAGCCTTGCCCCAACTCTTCGTTCAGCATAGAGACAAGTCCCATAGTGCCTGATCTAAGCACAGGATCGAGCTGCCCCTCTATTTTGAGCATACCTTCAGGCACCTCGGAAAGAAATCTTGAAGGGTATTTCAAAGCACCGTTTTCATTCATATACCCTTCAGATTCGCAAAGCCACAACATCTTTTCTGCGCGTGTCACCGCAACATACATCAATCTTCGTTCCTCTTCCTCACCATCCTGTCGGCGTTCACGGATTGAACGATGATTTGGGAATATGCCTTCAGTAAGTCCTACAACAAATACTTCAGGAAACTCCAGTCCCTTTGACTGGTGGATGGTCATCATTCTGACCTTTTCGGAATCCATAGATTTATCGGCGTTGGTATATAAAGCTATTTCTTGCAGATACGATACGAGGTCTGCGTCTCCTTCATCAATTCTACTTTCTTCAAACTCTTTCATGGAGTTGATAAGTTCGGTAAGATTTTCGAGACGTTCTTCCTCCTCATCAATTCGGTATAGATCCCCCAAACCGCTTTCGTTAAGAATCCAATCAGTCAATTCAGAAACAGGCATCAAAGAAACTCTTTCCCGCGCCGAGTCTATAAGGTTGATGAATTTACGCAAAGAAGGCTTTGAAAACGTCTTGTCATCTATGTGATACCTCAAAGCATTCATAAGAGAAACCCCTTCAGATTCGGCGATTTTAATCAATGTCTTCATTGAAGCTTCTCCAAATTTTCTTGCCGGCAGATTGATGATTCGTCGGAATGATAAATCATCTGTGTCGCTTGCCACCACACGTAAGTAGCTAAGCACGTCTTTAATTTCTTTTCGTTCAAAAAATCTTACCCCACCCCATACCGAATAAGGTATGTGATGTTTCAAAAGAGCCTGTTCCATCTGGCGTGACAGGAATGAACTACGGTACAATATGGCAAATTCACCATATTTCATACCCTCTTTGATTCCCTCTTCTATGCGGGAAGCTATTCTCTCCGCCTCCTCCTTTTCGGATTTTGCATGAAGGTGGACAACCTGGCGCTCATTGAGTTTAACAGTGAAAAGGTCTTTCTTTACCCTGTTGTGGTTATGTTCGATAATATGGTTTGCCACATCAAGGATATCGGGTGTCGACCTGTAATTTTCATTAAGGATAATGTCTGTCTGAGCCTTGAAATCTACAAATATTTTTGGATTGGCACCTCTCCATTCGTAAATAGCCTGGTCAGGGTCTCCAACCACAAACAAGTTGCCATGATGTTGCGTCACTGCATGAAGAAGTTTCCAGTCATCACCTGTGCAATCCTGAACTTCATCGACCATTACATAGTTGAGCTTCTCTGTCCATTCACGCCGAGCATCTTCAAAATGCTGCAGAATATAAAGAGTGAAATAGAGGAGATCGTCATAATCGAGAGCGAATTGTTTCAACTGGAGACGCAGATATCTGACTGTCGCATCGGGGGCTTCAGATGAAGAACAAGGGAGGAGATGTTTCTGGATATATTGAGTGGGTTCGTAACCTTTAAGCGCTGCCACGCCTTTAAGGAAACGCTCAGCGGTAGTTTTGCGGCGGTCAATACCGAACTCCTGCATTGCCTGGCGTGCCAGGGCTTTTCCATCTTCTTCATCTATGATGGTGAAATTTCTCGGATAACCTATTCGATAGATTTCCTTACGAAGGAACTTTGCGCAGAAGCTGTGGATTGTGCATATAAAATCGTTCACGCTTCCACGGTCAACCATCGTCGAGATTCTACGTTTCATCTCCTGTGCAGCCTTGTTAGTAAAAGTAAGGCAAAGGATATTACCGGGGCTTACACCAATCTCATTTACGAGGAATGCATAGCGGTGGGCGAGCACACGTGTTTTACCGGAACCTGCTCCTGCAACTACGCGCACTCGTCCTTCTGTTGCTTCAACTGCCTCCTGTTGTCTTGAATTAAGGTTCATAGAGTAGTGCTACGGCATTAGCGGCAATACCTTCACGTCTGCCGGTAAAGCCGAGTCCTTCAGTTGTCGTTGCCTTGACTGATACACAATCTGTATGTACGTTCATGACTTTTGCAAGACATTCTCGCATCTCCTCGATGTGGAGCTTGAATTTTGGGGCTTCAGCCATGATGGTGATATCGACATTACCGATCTCCCAGCCTTTCTCTCTTATCATGCGGCATACCTCGGCAAGGAGAAGTTTGCTGTCGGAACCTTTATATTTAGGGTCAGTGTCCGGGAAATGGTATCCGATGTCGCGAAGAGCGAGAGCTCCGAGAATAGCATCGCATAGAGCGTGGATCGCTACATCGGCGTCACTATGCCCTAACAGTCCGTGAGTATGTGGAAGTTTTATTCCACAAATCCAAAGTTCGCGGTTTTCCACGAGTCTGTGAACGTCATATCCTTGTCCTATTCTATACATATTGAGTTTTGAGTTTTGAGTTTTGAGATTTGAGTTTTGAGTTTTGAGATTTGAGATTTGAGATTTGGGATTTGAGATTTGAGTTGTGAGTTTTGAGATTTGAGATTTGAGTTGGGATTGTTTTTAGCGGCGGCGTTTGCCCAGGAGATCCTGAATGCCGTCCATATCGAAAGAAAGAGTGAAGCGGAGAGTTTGGTCGAGAGGTGAACTCTGCGCTGTGGCGAGCATGTAGGAAGCGTCGAGACGCACGACATTCAATGCAAATCCGGCACCGAATGTGAAGTAACTTCTACCCCCTTTGGATGCATTTTCATAGTTGTATCCCATTCGCGCGAAAAATTGCTGATTGTAGGCATATTCACCACCGAATGAAACATTGATCTCTTTCAATTCTTCACTGAAGCCACCGGGAGCATCGGAAAAACTTTTGAAAATGCCGGTGATAGGCGACATGGTTTCCCATTTCTCTTTTGCCTCTTCATATGCAGTTTGTCCCTCGATCGAGTCCATGTCATAATCTTTTTGGCGTGGCATTGTCGGCACAAGAAGCTTATTGAGGTCGAGACCTACTGCAAGAGTATTATAGTCGGCAAGAGGGAACATGAATTGAGCTCCCAATCTTAAATTGGTGGGAAGAAAGGCATAGGTGGTACCATGGTCATAGCTCACTTTAGTGCCTATGTTGGAGATGTTGAAACCCCATGAAAATTGGCATTCATTTCTGCCTATCATGGGATATGTGACGTAATATCCGGATATATCCGCCGAAAAAGCACTTGCTGCAGTGTTGGTTTCACCTGAATAAGAATCATCATACGAAAGATCTGAAAGAATATATCTCAACACGACACCCATTGAAAACTTTTCCGAAAGTTTTCTTGAATAACCCAAATCAAAAGCCAATTCGTATGGATTGATAGTTTGAAGAGTCTCACCCGATGTATTGCCACCCACAGTCACATCTCCAAGAGAAAAATAACGGAAAGATGCGCTCAGAGCCTGATTATCGCCATCTCCAAGTTTCCAATAGCCTGTGAGGTCGCCAAGAAATATGTCGTTGACAATTTTTCTGAGCCAAGGAGTATATGATATTGCAACCCCTCCTTTGCTATAGGCGAAAGCGTATTTCGAAGGATTCCAGAACTGGGCGTTTACATCCGGTTCTGTTGCCGCACCAAGGTTACCCATTCCAGAACCCCTTGCATCGGGAGTTATGCTTAGAGTTGTCACTCCTGTATTTACAGGATTAAATTCATTGTCCTTGATTTCGTTTCTTGCATTAGCAGAAAATACTGTGAGCAGATACAAGCATAGAAAGACAAGACAACTATTGGTTGGTATTATTTTCATTGAAGAGAAGAATTTTATTTTATCATAACATTGAGGATTGTCTTGTCTCCAAGTTTCAATTCAAGATTATCTCCAATTTTAACTTCAGTGCCAATGGAAAGTGCAGGAATAAGATAATCCCCCATTTTCAGAGTGTTGGATGCTGAAATTGCCGGAAATAATTCGTCAATAGTGGTAGTGAGATCATCCTTTTTCCATTCATCAACTTTTTCATTGTTTTTATACATGGAGAGAGGTGTCTCTCCCAATATTGTAACTGCGTTTTCGAAATCTCCTATAATCAAGGCTCTGTCGAAAGCTTGCGACATGTCTGTGGGTAGACCATGTCTGGTCAGGTATTCCCTGTAGCCCATGTCTCGAAAATGGATTGCCGGAGCAGCTTCTGAATAATATCTTTTGGAAAATCTTGGGGCAATTGATTTACCCAGCCGTGTGATCTTGATTGCCGGGGAGATAAAAGCCGTCATGGAGTCTGCATTTTCAGGAATAAAAAATGGTTTACCGGCATTGCATAATGCCGAATCCGGCAGAAAACTCCAAACCGGTTTTCCCTCTTGTCCGCAATACAAGTTATTTTCAATTATAAAAGTTTTCATCAGGATTCTGCGTTAAGTCTGTTGTAAATCAGGGCGAGGTGGGCATAGATCGATGTGTTTGACATTACAATCCCTTCTGCCACTTTTACTCTGTAGGGAGTGAAGTTCCATATAGCTTTTATCCCTTCACCGATTGCGATGTCGGCAGTGATCTGGGCACAATCGGCGGGAACGGTCAGAATTCCGATTGTGGCAGGGTTTGCTTCCATCACTTCTTCAAGACTGTCAATATGATATATGGGTACATCCCCCACCTTTGTGCCAATCTTATTTTTGTCGATATCAAAACCTGCAATGATATTAAGCCCATAGTTGTCAAGACCCGAATCTTGCATTAATGCCATTCCGAGACTACCCGTTCCAAACACGTATGCCTTGTGGGGAGTGTGGAATCCAAGAAAGTCTGCAAGGGCTTTAGCAAGTGCGTCTACCTCATAACCTATGCGGGTTTTACCTTTCAATGCAAGGAAAGAAAGATCTTTGGCTATTTGTGAAGCATCTACATTCAGTGCCCTTGAAATTTGAGTGGATGATATATATTCCACATCCTGCGCCTTAAGTATCTCCACGTATGCAAGATACCATGGAAGGCGTCGGAGAGTAGGTTCCGGAAGTATAAGATTATTTATCATATTAATTAATCGGTTGAAAACAGTTCTTATTTTGCAGTGACAGCAAGTTTTCCGCTTTTTGTCACTTTCGCCCCTGAACTTGTGTGGAGAATCGCCCTGTAAGGATAGATGCCCCTCGCCACTCTGGCTCCGTTATAATCTTCAAGATTCCATCCGATAGATATATTAGAGGATGATACGGCAGATCCGGTTTCTCCTCCCCAAATTTTTCTGCCTGAAAGATCGAACACTTCAATCTCGCAGTTATTGATACCGGCGGAAGAATCAGATGAAATAAGGAAGTTTACATTGGAAGACGCAGGATTCACATCAGTACGAAGGTCGGAAATGCCCGGTAACCATCCGGCTTTGATCTTAAATGACAGAGTCGCCGAAGAAGAATTGTTGGCGTTATCCCAGACTGTGAAAGTCAGGGTATGTTCACCGGGATTCAGGTTGTTAAATTGATATGATATTTCTCCGGCAGTCGGATCTGATTCATCCGGAGAGAAATATATAGCTACATCATTGAAATAGATTTCATTGTCGAGTTCAATTTTCATGCTGTGACCAATCCCTGTTTCCGAAGAATTGATCCCGGATTTATCTGAGAAACGTGCCTTTAAGACGGGGTATGGTCCGACAGTGTCTCCGTTGGAAAAAGATGGTGAGTCAAGATAAATAGATGAGATGACCGGACCTTCCAGATCTTCTGAAGATTCAGGGTCGTATCCATAAATATAAAATTTATCGGTGTAACCGTTTGCTTCCCTGCCGAGCGAATCATGAGCGTATGCCGAGAGCAATGCCGGGCTATAGTTGTTTTCAATTTCAGAAGGTAGCATGATTGTTGTTTCCCACCTGCCGTTATGGGCAATCGCCTTACCTGAATAGAGCCTGGATTTTCTGTCATTGTAAGACATTTCTCTTCCGTTATCACCATTACCATTGGTTGTGACAACCTTTTCTGCATCATATAGCCTGAGAGAAACGCTTCCGTTGTAATCATCGGCTACATTCCCGTTCATATCCTTTATGCTTCCTGATATTTTAACCGTAGAGCGTGCATTAAGCACGGGGAGATTATTAGGGTCGGAAAGATCGTTGCTGTCGATATTGTCGATACTTACAACATAATTCGGAGAAGGGAGACGCATTGCCGGATCTCCCATGAGCCCATAACGCAGTTTGTTATCGTCTTTGCCTTGCGCGTTTTTCCCTTCCACCATTATGTCTCCGATCCGCATTGACTTGCCGTTGTGGTCGCGTCTGAATACAAATTCGGATGTGTTTACGTTGAGAGGTCCGTTAAGAGATATATAGACTGTCCTGCTCGGACAGATCATACCGATCACTCCTGCATCAGGATTGAGCCACATCTTTTCGGCTCCGCTTATGTCGTCAGAGTCCCAGCGCATAAATTCACAAGTGGCTGCATAAAGAAAGGGGAGTCTTTTATTATTCATACTGGAAATGTCTTCCCATGAGAGAAGGTTTTCGTGTCCCCAGCTTTTAGGTGAAGCGTGACCAATATAATTCCAAAACAACACACCTTCGGTGAGTTTGTCAAACATTCTCTGTTTTGCTTCAGGATAGACAGGACCCGTGGCTGAATAATCAAGGATGTATGAATCAAGATAGAGCTTTTCATAGGTGAATGCTGCGCCGTTTCCATTGTCATGAAGGGCTGCGCAGACACTTTCCGCTTGTGAAAGATGAGTCCCGTTGTCTTGATCGTCGGCTATGACCATTACATTATTTCTCCACGGCCCATATTCAGGATTCAGCACATATTTTTCAAGTTTGTTGGCGGCAGATATCGCTTCTGTTGCACTGGTCACCGGCATCCTTCCTACAGCGACATTTATTTTAGCATTACCGATGTCCCATCCAGGATAGTAATCTTCAAGCATACCGATATAGTCATCGCATGAATAGGAAGTTGCCTCAGAGAATCCGGTGGAAGATTGCCATATAGGTATTCGTGGATACCCTGCATTTTTAACAGAAGATGTCACCATCTTATTATCGTATGTGGGACGGCTTATTATAAGACAATAACGTGTGTAGTCACTGCCTGAATCAGCTGACTTGTCGAACCACATTTTAAGGAGTTTCCTGAATGCGGAAACATCGGGCGTTCCGGATGAAAACTCATTGTAGACCATTTCCGGTGAAACAATCAGCGAGGAAAGTCCATCGCTTTTTTCGTGTATCCCAGCAATTTTTTCTGCAGCACTCCGGTATTCATTGGGAGTAATTATCAATAGTCCCGGAGCTTCAGCTGAATGAAGGTTCTGATTATTGATTCTGCCGGACGGGGTGACTGCCCGGGATATTTTCGCAGGATTAAAAGCCACGAATTCTGAATATCCGGAAGCTTTGTTGAATATCGCATCTGAACCTGTCAGGGAATAGACAAGTTGTTTCGGGTCGAGGGGATCGGTGACGTCAAGGATTATGGTGTTTATGTCACATCCTGATATTTTTACCGATGCAGGTTGTTCGGAAGAAACATAGAAATAAAGCTCATTGTCATGAAGCCGTAACTCCCTCTCATAATTTATTTGAATGTAATCCAATGCTGCGGTAAACAGTGCTCCGGAATGGGAATATTGTATGGACAGATCAAGCCTGTCATCATTCCCGGATATGACTTTGCTTGTGGTGGTGGTGGCAATAAAAGTATCGTTCGAACTTACGCCGCTGATTCTGTCATCTTCAGTCGCAGGCAATCTTGTGCCATTGGCTGTGAAGAGAAGGGTCGACATTCCGTTGGTGACCTTTGCTCCGAATCTTACCGTCATGTTGGCGTCAGATATTATGCCCGGCAAATCGAATTGAAAACTGCGGGTTGATTGTGTGCGGAAATCTTCACCAAGCATGAGTCTGCCGGTGTTTGAAGGAGCGAGAATATCCCGTTCATGAAGAATCCTCTCAGTGAAACTTGTAATTGTTTCATCAGATTCCGGAAAAACTTCATCTCTTACCGTGGGATGTATGGCATACTCTTCGCAATCGCTTATGAAATAGTAGGAATTATCTGAATACGGATTGATTTCATGAGTGAATTGTGTGGCATTATTGTCGGTCGGTGTCCACTTGACGTTGGAGTGCCCGAAAAACACAATTCCTTGATCTGTCTTTATTGACGGCACTATCGGCAGATCGTCGATTTGATTTTCGTCAAGACGTTCGGAAATCATTCTTCCACCATATCCAAAAACATTTACTTTGTCGGGATCCGAAAATCCTAAATTGCGAAGAATGGTATTTGAAATCAGTTGTATTCCAGTTTCATTGACCTCAATCTTCACCCATTTCCCGGAGGCAAGACGGGATGAAGAAGCATAATGATCGGGAGGGAGAGCATAAACTGCAGATGATGTAATGACAATAAGGCAAATATATGCCATAATTCTCATCAATACATCATAGATTTCAACCTTAGGATATGAGTAAAAATTATATCGTTTCAAAATAAATTGAATCAAATAAAAAATTGAAAATCGCTTTATGCCCGCGATTTAAAATCCCAACATTTCACTATACAAATAACGATGAACGATATTTGTTATTGCTTGGCAGGTTGGGAGTAAGGCCATATGTCTCCCTGCAGGAAACGTTGCCATTCGGCACGATTGCCACAGAATGTGTTGAGATCCACGTCTCCGGTTATTCCGTCCACTTCTCCGCGATGGTTGAATTGCCAGAAACTCCATTCTGCGTTGATCGGGGTTTCTGTGAATCCACAGATCCAAAGGGGATGACCGGGGTATGTCTCGGCGATATAATCATAGTAGCCGTCGCGGTTCGTGTAAAACATTACGCGGTGTCCTAACAGGTTAAGATAATCCACCATTTCTGAAAGGCGCCTGACGATTGTTTCATTAGGGATAGTGTCGGGATTGCCGGTCTTTTCAATGTCGATTACAAGACCGAGTTCCGGTTGTCGTTTCCCTACCACTTTAAGGAAATTGATCGCTTGTTCCACACCGTCACGGTCAAACCGGAAGAAATGATATATGCCGGTCTTTAGTCCTGCTCTCTTGGCGTTGTCGTAGTTTTGACGGAAACTTTTGTCTTTGAAATCGCCCCCCTCTGTTGCCTTTATGAAAACAAATTCCATACCTGCATCAGCCACTTTGTCAAAATCGATATTGCCGTTATGAGCCGAGACGTCGATGCCTCTTACCGGATAACGTTCGGGGTCGACATAAGGGGGGGTGGTTATGAATTGCCTGTAAGCCCAGATTGCAGCAAACACAAGCAGGATGCAGACGAGAAGAAATCCGCCGGCAACCATTAGGTCTTTCACTGGTCGATTTAAAAAAGGCACTTTCATATCACAAATTTAAACAAAAAAACTGATAAGAAAGCTTTCGTAAATAAAATATTTTGTTCAAAACGGACGCCGGATAGTTAATGTGACGGAGTAATTTTGAAGTTTCGGCGATAAGAGTTAATTTTGCAGAGTATATAAGATGAATGATGCAACCTTTCATATCGTGGCTATAGCCGTTGCCGCAATCGCGGTGATCAAAGGATTCCGCAGCGGTTTTACGGGGCAGGTGTCGGGAGTGCTTGGTTTCGCGTTCGGCACTGTCTGTGCACACGTTTTTGACGAGCAGGCGGAAGCCCTTATGCGTGCGCTCCTTCCCGGGCTTGAAGGGAGGCTCGGATCAGCTTTTATCTACAGCGTCACGTCTGCGGCATTGATATATGTTATGGTTTTTCTGTTGTTTCGTATATTTACGAAAGTGTTGAGAAGCGCTATGCAGGTGTTTTATGTAGGTATGCTCGACAAACTGCTTGGATCCGCATTCTGCCTTGCAAAGTATATGCTCATGCTTTCCATCATCTATAATCTTATCTTATGCGTAAATCCCTCTTCTCCTCTGATGAAATATGCCACGGCGGAAGATGGAAACGTAGTGGAGATTGTGATGATGCTTGCACCGGGAATGCTCGGATGCCGCAGCTATGAAGATCTTTCTCATCTTATACAATTAAGGGAAGCGAAAAAAATAAGTTGCAACATAAATTGTGCTCCCGATGTTATAATAAAGAATAATGGTTTGGGAGCCAAAATAATGATAGAAAATGCTTAAAGTAAACAACCTGCATGCCGAGATCAACGGCAAAGAAATATTGAAGGGAATCAATCTTGAGGTGCGTCCCGGTGAAGTTCATGCCATAATGGGTCCTAACGGATCCGGCAAGTCTACGCTCTCGATGGTGCTCGCGGGCAACCCTGCATATACAGTGACGGGGGGTACGGCTGAGTTTTACGGCAAGGATCTTCTTGCCATGCCGCCTGAGATCAGAAGCCATGAAGGTCTGTTTCTCGGCTTTCAATATCCTGTGGAGATTCCGGGAGTGTCGATGGTGAATTTCATGCGTGCGGCTGTTAACGCAAAACGTGAATATTTCGGTCAGCCTCCCATGAGCGCTACCGATTTTCTCAAGATGATGAGGGAGAAAAGGGCGATTGTGGAACTCGACAACAAGCTTGCATCACGTTCGGTGAATGAGGGCTTCTCAGGTGGTGAAAAGAAGCGCAACGAGATTTTCCAGATGGCTGTTCTCGAACCGAAACTTTCGATTCTTGATGAAACTGACTCCGGTCTTGACATAGATGCTTTGCGTGTTGTTGCCGAAGGTGTCAACAAACTTAAGTCGGACAACAATGCCACCATCGTCATCACGCACTATCAGCGCCTTCTCGATTATATCAAGCCTGAATTTATTCATATCCTTTACAAAGGGAGAATAGTAATGACCGGAGGTCCGGAACTTGCCCTCGAGCTGGAAGAGCGAGGATATGACTGGATCAAACAGCAGGTTGACAACGAGGAAAATAAAGGATAAGGATATGGGTGCATTGCAACAATATATCGATCTTTATAAGGAGCATAAATCTCTTGTGGATTCCGGAAGTGCCGGGGTGCTCAATGAGTTGCGTCCGGCGGCTTGTGAAATTCTCGGAAACATGGAGCTTCCAGCCAAAGGTTCGGAGAATTATGAGACCACTGATCTTGAAAAGATTCTCTCGCCCGATTATGGGGTGAATATAGGGCGTGTCAATATAGACGTGAATCCTGCTGCCACGTTCCATTGTGGCGTACCCAGCCTTTCAACATCGCTGTTTTTTTCAGTCAACGATCTTTATGCAGAGGCAACAGACGCACGAATCGGGTTGCCGGAAGGTGTCTACGTGGGCAGTCTGCGTCAGTTTGCCATCAACCATCCTGAAATATGCGCTGAATATTATGGAAAGTGCGCTGACCTGAACAATCCGGTCGTTGCTCTTAATACACTTCTTGCGCAAGATGGAATCGCCGTTTGGGTGAAGAAGGGTGTTAAAGTTGGGAAACCCATCCAGATCGTAAACATACTTCAGAATGACGCACCGCTTATGGCTGTCAGACGTGTGCTTGTTATCATGGAAGAGGATTCTGAGATAAAGATTCTCACGTGTGACCATACCCAAAATCCTGATGTCGATTTCCTTGCTTTGCAGACTGTCGAGATTTTTGCTGATAAGAATTCACGTCTTGACTACTATGACCTTGAGGAGAGTACTGAAAAGACATCACGTCTCTCTGCGATGTATATTCGTGAGGAAGATGGATGTGAACTTGTCATCGATGGCTTGACCCTCTACAACGGCACCACAAGGAATGAATATTATTCGCGGTTTGAAGGGGAACATGCCTCCCTTCACCTTTATGGGATGGGAATTGAAGACAAGAGTCGCCATCTTGACACTTATTCGCGCATAGAGCATAAGAAAGGGCATTGCAACACCGACGAGCTTTTCAAGTATGTCCTCGACGATGAGGCGACCGGTGCTTTTACCGGCTTGATCAAGGTGGAGCAGGGTGCCGATAAGACAGAGGCTTATCAGAACAACCGCAATATAGTCGGGAGCGACACTGCCAAGATGTTTTCAAAGCCACAGCTTGAGATTTATGACGATGACGTGAAGTGTAGCCATGGCACTGCGATCGGACAGCTCGACGAGATGCAGGTATTCTATATGCGTACGCGCGGGCTTTCTGAACAGACGGCAAAGCTTTTGTTGAAGCAGGCTTTTATGGCAGACGTGATAGAAGCTGTCACCATCCCGGGTCTTAAGGAGCGTCTTCACATGCTCGTGGAACGCAGGTTCGCCGGAGGAGTTTCAAGTTGTGCTGTGTGTAATTCTTCTTGTGCCGGAGATGCAAAATGATTCTTATGGACAATTATGATGTAAATAAAATAAGGGAGGAGTTTCCAATTCTCTCCCGTGAGGTGGCGGGCAGACCAATGGTTTATCTCGATAATGGAGCCACATCCCAGACCCCCCGCAGAGTGGTGGATGAGATTGAGCGTATCTATACCCATACAAAGGCAAATGTCCATCGTGGCGTTCACACGCTCTCCCAGGAGATGACCGACATGCAGGAGCAGACAAGGGAGAAGATTCGCGGATATATCAATGCCTCTTCTATTGAGGAGGTTATATTCACACGTGGCACCACAGAGGGTATCAATCTCGTGGCTTCATCTTTTGGAAGCCGGTTCAAGGAAGGTGACGAGATAATCCTGACCGTGATGGAACATCATGCCAATATTGTACCCTGGCAACTTCTCAGGGACAGGACAGGGATTGTTATCAGGGTTGTCGACATTAATGATAAAGGGGAGCTTGATCTTCACCAGTATCATTCCCTGTTTAATGATCGCACTGTGATGGCATCGTTCTGTCATGTCAGCAATGTCTTGGGTACGGTAAATCCGGTGAAAGAGATGGTGGAGTATGCTCATTCAAGGAATGTGCCTGTTCTAATTGACGGGGCACAGGCTGCACCTCACATGTATGTGGACATGCAGGATCTTGACTGCGATTTTTATGTGTTCTCTTCGCATAAGATGTATGGTCCCACAGGTATCGGCGTGCTTTACGGTAAGAAAAAATGGCTTGAGGAGATGCCTCCTTATCAAGGTGGCGGTGAGATGATCGGAAAAGTCACATTCGAACATACCACCTACGCTGATCTTCCTTTCAAATTTGAAGCGGGTACGCCTGATTTTGTGGATATCGCGGCGCTTTCAAAAGGAATAGATTTTATCAAGGAGATCGGAATGGAGAATATAGCCGTCCATGAGAAGGAGCTTCTTGATTACACCCAGAAAAAGATGATGGAGATTCCTGGTCTTCGGATATATGGAACTTCAGAACATAAGGATGCCGTTATTTCTTTTTTGGTTGGCAATATCCATCCTTACGATCTTGGCTTGCTTCTTGACAAGCAGGGAGTTGAGGTTCGGACAGGTCATCATTGTGCGATGCCGTTGATGGATCGTCTTGGCATTCCGGGGACAGTCCGTGTTTCTTTTGCTGCCTACAACACGATAGAAGAGGCGGATGCCCTTATCACCGCCTTGAAAAGAGCGGTCGCAATCCTCGGGTAAGATTGATTTTAGACAAAACAGGGGAACTTAGAAATAGATCAGGTATTGAGTCGGATTGCCTGCCGATTTCTCTTCGATCTTTTTCTTTAAAGCCCTTTTTCTGTTGTAGACCCGGTCATACGGTATGTCTTGAATAACGCTTATTGTTTTTGCGGAGAAACCCAAAACGATAAAAATGAACAGATTCTTATCGTCAGGGTCCAGTGAAGGGTTATCTTTGACAAAACGGTTTATAAGATTGTCAAGGTGGAGATTAATAATTTTCTCAAAGTTGGCAATCACTTTTCTGTTGTCTCTGAAAGAGGAAATGATTTTCATGACTTCCTTATATATATCTTTCTTTTCAGATTCCGACCCTTTGATGTCATGATATCTTGACATCAGACTGCCTAACATCTTATACTGCTCACCGATCAAAGACCTGATAGCCGATCTGCTTTCTTCTATAGCTTTGCGTAGCGATGTTGAACTTTCGCTATAATCTCTTGATAAGGATTCAAGTTCCTCTTCACGGAGTCCAAGATCCTTTTCCAATTCAGAAAGGGTGTGCGCCATCTCCCGGTTTTTCTTTTTTGCAGTTAGCAGCTTTTTCCATAGAAATGTTGTTATGGCAATTAGAGATAAAACAGCAATGATGGAGACGAGAAGGTAAATAATATTTTTTTGCTCTTCAAGAGCCAGTTCAGTTTCCTGAAGCTTGTAATTGTCCATCAATTCCTTTTCCTGAGACATGGATACCCATCTGCGATAGATTTCATCATTTATCCGGCAGATTTCGCTTTTCAGTTCATACGCCTTTTTATAATCTCCCTTAGCGGCTGCTATTTCACACAAAAGGTCAGCCGGTCTGTCGGAACGGGAAATTATGCTGTCGGCACATGTATCCGCCTCCTTGACATTCCCCGTTTTAAGATATGCCATGCCCAGGTAATTCCAGTCTTGAACAGACATGGATGCCGGATATGCATTCGCCAAGGGTGTGAAGCAATTAATGACGGAATCATATTTCTCTTGTTTGTAATAACATAGCGCGGATATGTGCAAAGAACTTATCTTTAGATATTGCTTGCCGCTGTCGGTGCCTTTTCGATATAATTCTTTGGCAAGAGAGAGGCAGCTGTCTGTCTCATCATTGTTGAAATAGGAACGGCAAAGGTCATATATCGCATCTTCGGTATAGTCACTTCCAATTGATTTAAATTCTTTCAGGCTTAATGAATAATAGTTTTTCGCAATCTCTGAACGTCTGATGGCGTCATACAGGTCGCCAAAACATCTGTGTACCAATGCAAGCCACTTTATGTTGTTGCTTGCCAAAGCTGATTTTTCCGCTTGGGAGGCATTGATAAGACCTTCTCCAAAATCTTGATTGTTTTTGTTTATTATGGCATTATAATAGTATGCTTTCAGACTGTATAAGCTTTTGATATCCTTGTCGAAAAAACGTGCTGCGGCTGCGATTTGTGAGACAGCTGTGTCGTTTAAACCCGATTTATACCGAGCTTCGGTAAGAAGTATGTCGTAGACATGCCTGTCTTTGGGAGTTTTGAGAGTGTTGGTGTCGAGTCGAGCAAGAAGGTTTAGCGTCGAATCCGGACGGGTATCGACAACAGTCTCCGCTTCCCGGAGACGATTGTTGATGTCATGTCTGCAGGATACAAAGATTGCAGACAGAGCCATTATGAAGTAGATAATGATATGTTTTATTTTTGACAGGATTGCCATAACCGGTATTGAAATATGATTTAGGTTTGGAACCCCGCAAAGTTAGCAAAAAATTCTATAATATTTAGTTGTCATTTGAATTTAGTCATCGGAGTCATGTCAGAACAAATGCTCGATGATAGTCTCCCCTCCGGAATAAGGGTAAGGGAGCAGCGACACCGCCGCAATCAGCAGTATGAAAATTATGGTTATTATGACGGTTCCCCATCTTATCAGACGGGAAGGCTTCTCCCCGAGAAGTTTCCTGACCTTATAGCTTCTTGTCCCTATGTTGTCCATAGTTATGGTTGAGGGTTGAGGGTTTAGAGTTGAGGGTTGAGTATGTGCTCACTTCGTTCACACCACAATCAAGATCGGTCTCAAACAATTATGAATTATGCATTATGAATTATGCATTGATCTTGATTTAGCTTCCGAGTTCGAGCTGGTTCCTGACGAGGGTGTAGTACGTGCCCCTCTTTTCGATAAGCGAGGCGTGGTCCCCCGTCTCGACCACCCTTCCGGAGTCAAGCACGATTATCCTGTCGGCGTCCCTGACAGTCGAGAGCCTGTGTGCCACGACCACCACCGTCCTACCCCTGTAGAACCCCGCGAGGTTCGCCACTATCTCCCTCTCGTTCTTAGCGTCGAGCGAGTTCGTCGCCTCGTCGAGGAATATGTAGTCCGGGTTGCGGTAGACCGCCCTGGCTATCAGTATGCGCTGCCTCTGCCCCTGGCTGAATCCCCTTCCGTCCTTGCCGACCTTCGTGTCATACTTCAGCGGGAGCGACATCACGTAGTCGTGTATGCAAGCTATCCTCGCCGCCTCCTCGAGGCGTGCCGTGTCAATCTCCCCGTCGTCCACGGCGATGTTGCGTGCTATCGACTCCGAGAATATCACGCCGTCCTGCATCACCACGCCGCAGCGTCTCCTCCACCACTTCATGCCGTAGGAATTTATGTCCTCCCCGGCTATCCTTATCACGCCCTCCGACACGGGATAATAACCGAGAAGCAGCTTTATGAGGGTGGTCTTCCCGCTTCCGCTCGCCCCGACAATCGCCGTGACCTTATCCTCGGGTATGACGAACGATATCCCCTCCACGGTGTTGGAGAGCGCGTGCGGGTCGTACCTGAACGCCACGCCGTCGAACACGATCGAGCGGTCAGGCTTTCTTCCGATATCCCCGTCAGCAACCGCCACGGGATAACCCTCCCTGCGACCCTGCTCAGGCTCCTCGTTGCGCCCGCAGTGAATCTCGTTGATGCGCTCGAGCGATATCTTCACGTCCTGCACCGAATATATGAACGATATGAGCTGCGACACGGGGGAGTTCAGCTGCCCGACGATATACTGCACGGCGAGCATGCCGCCTAATGTCAGCGAGCCGTTTATGACCGAGGCTGCGGCGAATACCGTCACGAGGATGTTCTTGACCTCGTTTATGAATATGCTCCCCGCCTCCTGTGTCTGCTGCAGTTTCAGCGACTTCATCTGCACGGCGAAGAGGTCAGCCTGGGTGTCCTCCCACTCCCACCGGCGTCTCCTCTCGCAGTCCTGGAGCTTTATCTCCTGCATCGAGGTTATGAACTGCCAGGTGCGGTTCTGGTTTATCGCCTGCTGCTCGAAGAGCTCGTAGTCGAGGATCTTGCGGCGGTGGAGGAAAAGCACCGTCCATCCGCAGTAAGCCGCCGTCCCGGCGAGGAAGACAAGGAACACGGTCATGTTGTAGATCAGGAGCACGACCCCGAAAATCAGGAAACTGAGGATGGAGAACACGATGTTGAGCACCTGCCCTGTCAGGAACGACTGCACTCGTGAGTGGTCGCCCATGCGCTGGAGAAGGTCGCCGGTGAGCTTCGTGTCGAAGAACGACATGGGGAGCTTCAGTAGCTTTATGAAGAAGTCGCTGACGAGCGATATGTTTATGCGCATGGAAATGTGCAAGAGTAGCCACCGGCGGATGAAGTCGGTAGCCGTGCGCCCCACAACGATCATGAGTTCTCCGAGCAGCACGAGCCAGATAAACCCGATGTCGCGGTGGTGTATGCCGATGTCCACGATCGACTGTGTCAGGAAAGGGAATATGAGCTGGAGGAGACACCCGAGGAGGAGCCCGATGAAGATCTGGAGGAAATAGCGTCGGTACTGGCGGAGGTATCCTGCGAGGAACCGGAACGATCGCCGCTCCCCGTCCTCCCGTTCCTTTATCTTCCCGAAGTCAGGGGTGGTTTCGAAAAACATTGCGATCCCTTTCCGTTCACCTCCCGATTGCGTGCTCACCCAACGGGACGAGAACTCGTCCCTGTCGAGAGTGTACATCCCCTTTCCGGGGTCGGCGATGTGGAAGCGGTCGCCCCTGCGTGAAATCCTGTGTAGCACCACGAAGTGGTTCTGGTTCCAGTGGAGGATAGCGGGGAGGGGGCATTTTGTAAGTTCGCCGACAGATGAGCGGCACGCCATGGAGTCCAGTCCGAGCCGTGATGCGGCGTCCTTCATCCCTTTGAGCGATACCCCCTCGGTCGTGGCGTGGCAGAAACCGGTTAGGAACTCCAGCGAATATTGCGCGCCGAGGATGCGGCACACCATCGCCAGGCACGCCACCCCGCACTGCATCGAGTCCTTCTGACGGATATAATCGCGTGTTCTCATGTCAAGCCATGTGATTCAACAGACCTTCGGGAATATTGGCAGGGCACCCCTCGCAGCACACGGGCGACATGCCTCTATTGCCAGACGGCACTTATTTAAGTATTATGGAGTGTGAGCCTCCGATGTTGTTGACCTCGTCCCTGCGGTCGATCTCCTTGCCGTAGCCGAACGAATAGGAGACTGTGAGTCTCACCGCCTGATGATAGCTCGCCTCCCGTATGACGGAATAGTTGGAATAGACTTCGCTGACGAATTCCCTCGTGTTACATACATATGACTTCCTGAACGGGTTGCTCACCTGCAGGTCTACGTAAAGGTCTTTCCAGGACCATGATCCCCCTATATAGAAATATACAGGATTTTTCACGTCGGACCATACGGAATAGTTGTTGACAGGTGGTGTGAAATAGGCTTTGATACGGAAATTGCCGAGATAATATGAGGCGTTCACATTGAAGTCGGGGCTCCATATGTCCCTCCGGTATATCCCCCTGCGTGCAAAATACCGTGCACCAGCCGACATGCTCACGGTCAGTCTCCTCTGGAAATATTCACCGGAAAGGGTCAGTGAAAGCTTTGTGTTCGACACCGAACCGTCGTTCACCACATCGCGCACCATCATCGGTGTCCCCTGTGGAGATGTCTCCGCGCTGTATACCGGCACTATGATGTTGCCCTGGAAATTGAATGAGACATCCGCCCTTGCCCTCAGCCACGGACCGAAATAATGGCTGTAGCCAAGCCGGGTGTTGTAAAAAGTGTAGTCGCCGAGGTCTTCGTTACCCCTTACTGCATCCACCTCGTTTGAGCGCACGAGCACAGGACTGCGCTGGGATGTCTCCGCACTACCCATGGCGAACTCGAACGAGCCGTTCAGCGTCTGCCTGTTGCTGATCCTTAGGAAAAACGGGACAAATGCCTTGGGAAACCATTTCGTGAACTCCGTGTCGTTGATTTTTTGGGACGAGAGGCTCAATGTCGCGCTCGGGCTCAGGTTCAATCTGCCGAGACCGATGTTCATTCCGGCCCTGACCTGTCCGTATCCTTCCCGGTAACAGAGTCCTGTGGCATCTGAAGAGACATAGTCGAGCCTGTTCCTCCACCAGCCTCCGCTTGCGGAAATGTTCAGCGATTGTCTGCCGAACTGTTTGTTGAATGTCAGGCCACCCAGTGCGGAAAGGTAATTTTCTGAAATATCGTTAACGATCGGATTGTTGTCCCCTAGGGTATAGGAGGAATTGTCGCTGTTGTCCGACCAGTTGAACTCCCCGTTGAAATTAAGCGATGAGTTTGAAGGCAGCACGAAATAGTAGTTTCCGTTCCAGGAAATTCCCTTGTTACGGGAGTCTGCTGTATACCTTGAGTTGGCAGAATCAAAGATACGCGAGAACCTTACGTCCGATACATAATTGTATGGGTCCGTTCTCGAATAATTAAACCCTACGGTGTTTGATATCGAGACCGACTGTGAATTGTATATCGCCCTTCCCGTTACAGCCGGGGTCACTTTCCTCTGTCTGTATGCTATAGTGGACGATGCCCTTTCGAGATCACCCGAGGGGAACGAGTATTCCGAACGGTTCCCGCTGAGGCATTCGTCACCGAGATTGAAATAGGAAGCCGCCGCAGAAATATCGTAGGTCATTTTCCTGTAGGAGAATTTGGAATACAGGCTGTAGTTGCCGTAATAGGGGTCGGGGGCAAACATCTGGGAACCGTCAGCCTTTGAGTAGCCGCCGTAAAGATATTTTTTCATGATATAGTTAGCCGCGACCCTCGCGTTCTGGAAACGCGGGTCCTGTGGCGACCGTATGATGTCGATGCGTTCGATGTCCTGAGGCCTTATGTCACGGAGTTGCTGTGATGATGCGGGCTGGAAATCGATGAACATCGCCACCCCCTCGCCACCCGATGTGGTTACGGCACGTGTCCTGGGGTCGACTGAAATGTCAGGTATATTCATGTTGGCCAGCACGTCGACACCCCCGGCAGCGAATCTTTTGTCGCGCCTTGACGGGAAGAGCCTGATGGTGTCGCCTTTCAGGATAATCCTGTCCGCCTCGATCACGACCTCTTCCAGAGTCTGCTGAGGTCCGTCGATGGAATCATTGCCGTTTTTGACGGAATCGGGTGTGAGTGTGACGGTATCGTGGATAGCGGGTATAGGAACTGATTTTACATCTCCGGTATTGTATCCGGCGTGAAGTCCAAGCCATGGCAGTGTTGTCATAATGATAATGGCGTAGATTGTTGCAAAGTGGTTGTGTCGGCTCATGATTGGAAATATTTTTGATAATATTATACAAAGATACACAATTCTTATACAAAAACAATAAGGCTCACAGATTCAGATTTTTTCGGTTCCTGTAAATCCTTCATAGGTTGTTCCTGTATCGGATGTGCATGAGATGAAGTATTCTCCGGATTGGAGGTCAATTTGCCATATCGGGAAGTCGCTGCTGACAGTTCCAAACCGGGTATTGCCTTCCAAATCTGTTATGGTTACAGAAAGTGTCGTGGTAGATCCCAAATTTGAGAATACACACCATCTGTTCAGATAATCATATCTGAAGTAAATACCATCATGTCTTGCAGGCATTCTTTTGCGATCAGGATGTACATCCTGATATGTAGGTGGCAAATACATATCGTCTGACCCTTCTGACGGAGCATCCTCAGATTGCGCAGACATGAAAGATGGTGATAGGAGGCATAAAGCCAACATTGTCGTTTTAAATAGTTTTATCATAGACTATAGATTTAGATTAATATTAGTTGTAAAATTAGAACAAAATGTTGTGATTACCTTTGTTTTTACGAATAAAAAATCTATAAATATGGTTTATATTATATTGATATGTAGGAATATATAAATGGTATAAAATAAAAAATCTATAAGTTGTATGTCAGAATCTATACATATTGTCAGATGGTGCTTTAATTGTGTTCGGAGGGCAATTTAATAGAACGAGCGCACGGTGTGTCCATGCGCTCTTTTGTGGAATATGATGCCTAAATCAAAAAAATGATCAAGGATATGTCCTTTCAGATTTTAGAAATCACAAAACAGTTTAAGCAGGTTTTTTGTATTCGTTTACTTTTTTGTGCTTGCTGATCTGTAGGGTTGTCTCCGGGAAATACTCGGCAAGAAGGTTGTAGAGATCCGGATCAAATTCCTTGAGATCTTCTCTTGTGTTAACCCAATTGTGTTTGCCATCGGGATGAGGCATTTCAGCATTGACATTAAACCAGTCTTGCACAGCTTCTGCAAAATATTCAGCAGGGTCGGTTGCACGGTATGTACCTTCAAGTTTACCGCTATCCATTGCCTTTTTATAAAGAGCGTTCAGGCGGTCGTTGAAATCTGGCACAGCAAGAGTAAGACCGATTAGATGGATTGAATGGGCAAACTCATGGATGAGGATATCCTCGGCATGATATTTGTCGATCTGATAGCCCAACACATTCTCCTCGGCACAGCTTGTTAGGGGAAGTTCAAGGTCACCCCCCAAACCACGTGCACGAAGGTCCCAGTTGAGGGTCGTGTCGTTGACAAGATGACGGTGCTCAGGAATGTCGGTCGTTCCCTCATAGCGAGCCATCATTGCAATGCGTGTACCTCTGCCAACCATAGAATCGAGCACGGCTGGCGGAAGCATGACGGTCATGGCATAGAGGGTGCGGTGAGCTGCAACAAAAGCTGAGTCAGGCACACGCCATGAAGATACGAGCGGAAGACCGTTGACATCGACGTATTTCTTGTAGAAAGGGTCGAGGTTAAGAGAGTCGGGTACTCCTGTCACTACGCATTCGGGAATCTCGAGGGTTTCAGTCTCTGCTTCGGCTACAGTATCCTGAGTCTTGGGAGTTTGCTGGCATGCCATAAGCAAACCGAGGCATGCCAGCAAAGTGAAGATTGATTTTCTCATATCCATCTTTATTTGAGATATGAGTAACGATAATCGGTAGGAGAAACAAGAGTTTCCTTAATTACGCGCGGGATGACCCAACGGATGAGGTTGAACTCGCCGCCAGCCTTGTCGTCAGTGCCGCTCGCACGAGCACCACCGAATGGCTGCATACCCACAACAGCACCGGTCGGTTTGTCGTTGATATAGAAGTTGCCGGCTGCATAGCAGAGGTCTTCGCTGATCTTTTCAACAGCCATGCGATCGCGACCGAACACGGCACCTGTAAGACCGTAAGGAGAAGTCTCGTCGCAGAGTTTAACTGTCTCATCAACCTTGTCGTCATCGTAGGGATAAACTGTAAGGATGGGACCGAAAATCTCCTCTTCCATAGACTTGAAGTGAGGGTTGGAAGTCTCGATTACAGTAGGGCTTACGAAATAGCCTACAGACTTGTCGCAAGTGCCGCCGATAACGATCTTGGCATCTTCAGCAGCCTCGGCATAGTCGATATAAGACTTGCACTTGTCGAAAGAAGCTTCATCGATAACGGCATTGATGAAGTTGGAAGGATCTTTCACGTCGCCCATCTTTACTTCAGAAGCCATGCGCTTCATATCTTCAAGCACCTCAGACCACAGGCTCTTCGGGATGTACATACGGCTTGCAGCAGAACATTTCTGACCCTGGAATTCGAATGCTCCACAGAAGGCAGCGGTTGCCACAGCCTTAGGATCTGCAGAAGGGTGCACGAAGATGAAGTCCTTACCGCCGGTTTCACCTACGAGACGCGGGTAGCCGATATATTTGCCAAGGTTTTCACCTGCCTGACGCCAGAGAGAGTTGAATGTGCCGGTTGAACCGGTGAAGTGGATTCCTGCGAAATATTTGCTCTGTGTTGCAACCTCACCGATGAGAGCGCCGCTTCCCGGGAGGAAGTTGATGACACCGTCGGGAAGACCTGCCTCTTTGTAGAGCTGCATGAGATAGTAGTTGGAGAGCAATGCTGTGGTTGATGGTTTCCAAAGAGCCACGTTACCCATGAGCACCGGAGTCATGCAGAGGTTTGATGCGATAGATGTGAAGTTGAATGGAGTCACAGCAAGGATGAAACCTTCGAGAGGACGGAATTCGGTGTGGTTGATATTTCCGGCACCGTTTTTGGGCTGCATCTGATAGATTTTAGATGCATAGTGCACATTATAACGGAAGAAGTCGATTGTCTCGCAGGCAGAGTCGATTTCAGCCTGATATATATTTTTGCTCTGTCCGAGCATACAAGATGCGTTGAGGATGGGGCGATATTTTGTGGCGAGAAGCTCCGCCATTTTCAAGGCGATAGCGGCACGTGTGGTCCAAGGAGTTTTTCTCCATTCTTTCTGAGCCTCCATAGCGGCTTCAATAGCCATCTCGATCTCCTCTTTTCCCACTTTATGATATGTGGCGAGCACGTGTTTATGATCGTGCGGGCAAGTCACTTTGCCTGTATTGCCTGTACGGATTTCCTTTCCACCGATGATGATAGGTATGTCAACCACGATGTTGCTTTGGCGCTCCAACTCTTTTTCAAGAGCAACGCGTTCCGGAGAGCCGGCAAGATAACTTTTCACCGGCTCGTTTGCCGGAGAGGGAAAGGTAATAATGGAGTTGTTCATAATGCGGTTTATATTAAAGGTTTAGTTAGTTTATTTCCATATATAAATTTCTCAAATGCTCCAACTTTCATAAATGATGTTGAAGCATTTGAGATATGTCAAGGCTATCCGCCTATGATTGCCTTTATGCCATATTTGGCAAATTGCGCCATGCAACGTTTCTGTGTTGCCTCTGAGGGAACTGCGAAAGGATAATCGCAATTGAAATCCGACCAGATGCGGCGATGCTTGTCGCGAGCCACATTATGGTATGGAAGCAGGTTCACCTGACGTTCCTTCCAATTAAGGGAGGAAATGAACTGAGCGGTCTTTTCAATATTTTCCTCATCTGAATTGACACCGTCTATAAGTGGAATCCGGATAAAGAAACTTTTGCCGAGACTTGAAATCAACCGGATATTATCCAGAATGCGGACATTGGAGACTCCGGTAAATTTCTTGTGGATGTCGTCGTTCATGTGCTTCAGATCCACGAGCATAAGCTCGCATTCATCTGCAATCCGCCGCACGACTTCCGGATCGGCATAGAGAGTGGTGTCGACAGTGCGGTGAAATCCGCGGCGTCCCAACTCCTTCAGGATCTCCAATGTGGCGTCAAACTGCATCATCGGTTCTCCTCCACAGATAGTGACTCCGCCTCCACCTGTCTCCATGACTTCACGTTCTTTCTCTATCTCCTCCATGAGGGTGTCCATTGACCAGGGTTTGCCACACATTTCAAGAGCTGTCGTAGGGCATTCTTCGATACATTTGCCACATAACGTGCACTTTACTCCCGGCACGGGAGCAATCCCGTCAGGAGTGAGCTGAAGCGCACCCTGAGGGCAGATGTCGACGCAACTGCGGCATCCGATACATTTGCTCTTCTTGTATGTCTTTTGCGGGAGTGCGATCCACGATTCAGGATTGTGGCACCACGCACACCGCAAAGGACATCCTTTCATGAAAATAGTGGTACGGATACCCGGTCCGTCGTTGATGGCATATCGTTTGATATCAAAGATAATCATAGACGATTGGCATTTACAATTTTAGGTAAGAACTTAGATATCGTCGTTTTCTGTGCGGGCGATAATCTCGTTCTGGAGCTGTTCTGTCATATCGTTGAAATAATCGCTGTAACCAGCCACACGCACGAGAAGATCCTTGTAGTTGTCAGGATTTTGCTGAGCGTCATGCAAGGTTTCAGTGTCAACGATGTTGAACTGAATGTGGTGACCACCCTGTTTGAAATAAGAGCGTACGAGATTTCCACATTTCTTGATATCCTCGTCACGATGGAAAAGAGCCGGTGTGAAACGTACGTTAAGCAGTGTGCCGCCGCTCTTAGTCTGATCGAGCTTTCCGAGCGACTTGATAACAGCTGTAGGTCCGTGGGTGTCGCTGCCGTGAGCCGGAGATGTGCCGTCGCTGATAGCGAAGTGAGCGAAACGTCCGTTGACGCTTGCCCCGCAGACAGAACCGAAGTAGTTGTGGCATGTAGTTGAAAGCATGTTGAGATGAGTCTTTCCGCCACGTGTGTTTGGTCTGCCCTCGATAGCGTCTACGAGGTCATCGTAAACCCGCAATGCGATCTTGTCGGCATATTCGTCGTCATTGCCGAAGAATGGAGTGTGGTTGCGGATATACTGACGTTTTTTCTCTTCTCCTTCCCAGTTGGCTGCCACAGCTGCAAGCATTTCGTCCATAGTGTAGCGTTTGTCTTCAAACACATGCTTCTTGAGTGTTGTGAAGCAGTCTGTGATTGTTCCGAGACCTGTACACTGTATGTAGGTCGTGTTATAGCGTGCGCCACCGCTGTAGTAGTCCTTGCCGTTTTCGATGCAGTCGTCGATGAAGAGAGAAAGGAATGTTGCGGGAGCGTAGAGTGAGAACATACGCTCTATATAGTTGTTGACAGACAGTTTAAGGTTGACGAAATATACCATCTGCTTGTGCCAAGCATCGTATAGCTCTTCGAATGTCTTGAAATCGCGTGGATCACCGGTCTTGAGCCCAAGCTGCTTCTTGGTCTCGGGATCGAAACCATTGTTGAGAGTGATTTCAAGGATTTTCGGAGTGTTGAGGTAACCTGTAAGGAGATAAGCTTCCTTACCGAACGCGCCGACTTCAATACATCCTGAGCAACCGCCTTCGCGTGCGTCTTCGAGACTCTTTCCGGCACGCACCATTTCCTTCACATAAGTGTCTGGATTGAATACGGAGGGATAGCCGTGACCCTGACGGATCACTTTCAGACCTTCCATGAGGAATTCGTCAGGAGTGTTTTCAGCGATATGGATTGAAAGACCCGGCTGAAGTTCGTGCAATTCTTCCTGAATCTCAAGAATGATGTATGAAATATCGTTAGTAGCGCTGTTTCCGTCGCGGTCAACACCACCGATATTGATATTGGTGAAGTCGTTGTATGTGCCCGATTCGAGAGCTGTCACGCCCACCTTCGGAGGTGCCGGCTGGTTGTTGAATTTAATCCAGAGACAGGAGATAAGCTCCTTAGCCTTGTCGCGAGTAAGAGTTCCGTCGGCGAGACCTTTCTGATAGAATGGATAGAGATGCTGATCAAGGTGACCGGGGTTCATTGAATCCCATCCGTTGAGTTCGGTGACAGTTCCGAGGTGAACAAACCAATACATCTGGATAGCTTCCCAAAGATCGCGAGGAGCGTGAGCAGGTACCCAGCGGCAAACGTCGGCGATCTTTTCGAGTTCAGCCTTACGTTGAGGATTCTCTTCCTTTGCAGCCATCTCTTCTGCAAGCTGAGCATGACGTTCTGCAAACAGTATCGCTGCATCGCAAGAGACAGCCATAGCTTCAAGTTCCTGCTGACGGTCTGTAGCTTCCGGGTCGTTAATATAGTCGAGTTCGCTGATTCGTTTTTCTATGCGTGCCTTGACGTCGAGCAATCCTTCATGGTACATTTTCCCGTCCATAGCGGTGTGTCCTGCTGCGCGCTGTTCCATAAATTCGGTGAACACGCCGGCGTGGTAAGCCTGTTCCCATTCTTTGGAAACATGGTTGAAGATGCGCTCGCGTTGAGTTTTTCCTGCCCAGTAGGGGATCACATCACGTTCATAAGTGTCGATGTCTTCCTGAGAGATGAAGTACGGCTGCAGTTCACGGGAGTTGAGAGTGTGAAGGTCTTCAACAGAGTGACATGTGAGCTCAGGGAAGGTCGGGACTGCCTTTGGAAGAGGACCGCGTTCACCTACAATGAGTTCGTCTTCACCGATATAAATAGTTTTTTTCTTGCAGATCTCATAGAAATTCTTGGCACGAAGCAATGCAATCGGCATGGTGCCGTAGTTCTCTTTGTAGAACTCGGTTTCAATGAGTGCTCTCTCGATGCTCAGAGTAGTGGGAGTGTCGAAATTCTGCTTACGCAACCGTTTGATGCGGTCGTTCATGCCGCCATCATTGGCGGGATTCTTGATTGAGAAGCTCATTTCAGCTTAATTTATAGATGTTAAAGTTAATATGATATCTTAAGGTTGGCCGCTGACACAGAAAGCAGTAATGTTTTAGAAATTGTTTAAAATTTATTTTGTCTTGTCATTAAGGTCTTTGTCAGCATCTTTATGATATTTATTCAGTCATTATGGAACCCCATAACTC
>CAJTZQ010000014.1 GCA_910583795.1 uncultured Muribaculaceae bacterium | reverse complement strand
CTTTCCACAATTGGAGATTAACCTTTTAACCTTATAACCACATAACCCTCAACTTCCGCTTGCGAAAGTTGAATTATTTATTTGTTGTAATGCGGCAATCAGTATAATTTATGAAACAACAATATCAAGGATGTATCTGAAATAGAGTTTTTTAACAAAAGAACAAAATTCCATTGTTTCAATCAAATACAATAGTATGAACACCACCCGCTTTTGTTCTTTTGTCAATCTTTTGTTCTTTTGTCCTTATGTTCAATCAACTACCGGAGTTAGGGTCGTTGCAGAATCGATGCAGAATTTTAACATTTAAATTCAATCATATTATATTTATTATCAACTATATAGCAGACAGTATTGCAGAAATATTCATTCATATTAAAATTTGTTAATATCTTGGATAGCTCCCCCAATCAAGTTAATTTTGTTGTTTAAATACTCTTATATAGTCTATTATGGCATAACAGCACAAGAATAGACCATAATACATCAATATGACCCCTTCTAATTATTCCAAACACATGAAAATTCAGATTTTACCGCTTTTGTGTATTCTCTTTTACTCTAATCTATGTGGGGCAAAGGAAACATGTAGCATCCGTGTAACTGCCTCTGAAGGCACCCATCCGATTGAACTTGTCATCAAACCTTCAGGTCAAGATCCTCAAAACAGCAACTATCGAACATCACTCGCGGAAGGGTCATATCAATGCCGGATAGAGACCGACGAAATTGAACTGTATGAAATAACGGATCTCAGGGAAATTCTGGAAAAGGGGAGCACCCGGCGCTTCGGTTCATTTCTTATCGAAGATGGAGCCGACATAAAAATAACCGTTGACGGCGACAAAGTAAACATCGTATCTACGGGACCTGAATTCAGCAAATGGGAAAAGATGCTAAAATCTGCCGGTGAAAAATTCGATCCCGAATTTGCTGCCATTAAAAATATTAAGGATCCAAATGAGGCAGACAAGAAAGAGGAGGAACTTTATAATGCTTACTCAAAATGGACACTTGATTATTACGCGAATAATCCCATGATATATTTTATGCTTGAATTGAGTAGCGATCTTTCGTCATTCCGGCATGAAACACATTCATATTCCGACCGACTTGACCTATACCACAGCAAATATGAAAACCTGTATCCGGGACACAGCGTGCATAAGCAAATTGCGGATGCAGAATCTAAAGGTTATCAGATATTCGGCAGGAAGTATAACGATTATAAGGTCAGGACTCTTTCCGGAGAAACAGTTAACGGCAGTTCTTATATTGGCGAGGGGTACACATTAGTTGTGTGTTGGGCAACCTGGTGCGCTCCGTGCCGGAAGGAGGCATGTGGAATAATTCCGTTGTATGAGAAATATAAAGACAGGGGGCTCACGGTGTTCAGTCTGGCTCGCGAATTTAAATCAACCGACAATCTGAAATCGGCGATAGAAAAAGACCGGTATCCCTGGGAGACCCTTGTGGATCTTGACGATGAGTTTAAGGTCTTCGAACAACATGGAGCGACGAGTTCAGCATTATTCCTTTTAGATCCGGACCATAAAATTATAGCGACTCCGTTTTCCGTGGAGGAACTTGATGCCACTCTCCCAAAATACTTAGGGCAATAAACCCATAGTTGTATTATTAAGTATAGAACTCATCATTTGAGAGACTGTTGAAAATGAAGATTGGAGGTCCTCTCCAGTTATGTTCTTTCCATGGGATTCCGGTCTACCCCCGTTCTTTGGGACTCTGGTCTTATTCGGAATGGGAGAGTGCAGGACTTTTTCGATGGATGTGCCTTATAGAGCTGAAAAAATGTCCAAATTTTTGTTTGTAGATATACTTTTAAATCTATTTATCTGATTATCAACGATAACTTATCACATTTTGTAGATATAAAACAGCCGGTTTTTATTGCTTTGTAGTGTCAGATTAGATGGTTAAAATTTGACCGCCCCACATTATACCTCTAATTTTGGGGCATCAAAAATCATTTTTTAATCCATCTAACCTTATCTATCATGACAACCGTAATCAAGCTCAAAGATCGGGTCGCCTTATTTCTGACCCTGGTTCTTTGCCTCAACTTCCCGGTTCAGGCATGGGCACAAAAACAGACCGTAACAGGTACGGTAATCGAACAGAACGGTGAACCCGTGATCGGTGCCACCATTATGGAGAAAGGCACCTCCAACGGTACCACCACCGACATCGAGGGCAATTTCACCATCAACGTCGAGCCAAAAGCAACCATCGTGATCTCCTACGTGGGCTACCAAACCCAGGAAATCAAGGTTGACGGCAAGACTCACTTAGACATCACTATTAAAGAGGACAATCAGATCCTTGACGAAGTGGTGGTAGTAGGCTACGGCACGATGAAGAAAAGCGACATGACCGGCGCAATCTCCAGCGTCAACGGCAGCGACCTCGCCAAGAGAACCACAACAAATCCCGCAGAGGCGCTCCAGGGCAAGATCGCCGGCGTAAACATCACCAAGAGCGGCGGTAACGCAGGAGCAGGAGTCTCTGTTAAGATCCGTGGTGTGAAAACATTCGGCGACAACGAACCTCTCTACATCATCGACGGCTTCCCCGGAGACATCAACGCTGTGAATCCCCAGGATATCCAGAGCCTCGAAGTGCTCAAGGACGGTGCGGCGGCAGCCATCTACGGTTCTGTGGCAGCCAATGGCGTTGTGCTTATCACAACAAAGAGCGGAAGCAAAGGCGACGTGAAAGTTGACTTCTCAACCTATCTCAGCTGGACAAACATCGCCAACAAACTTGAAATGCTCGACGCCAACGAATACAAACAGGTACACAGGCAGATGTATGAGAACTGGAACAACCATGTGGCAACCTATGGTGGCGACGCCCTCAACCTTCCTGCTTACATCACTGAAAACACCGGAATCAACACAGACTGGCAAGATGCCATGACTCGCACAGGATTCACTCAAAACTATATGGTGAGCGTGCGCGGCGGAAGCGATATAGCACGATTCTCCATGAGCTATAACCATGCTGACGACAAAGGTATCTTCCTCGGCAACGACCACCGTCAGGACAATGCACGCATCAAGGTTAACGCCACAAAATATATCTTCGATTTCGAGGCAAACATGGCATTCAAATACACCAAGAGCCATCAGCCTCAATATCAGATCAAAGAAATGTATGGCATCTCTCCCCTCGTGCCTATCTACGACGACACCCGTGAATACGGCTACGGACTTACAGACTTCAACGGTCTTCCCAACAACCGCAACGTAATGGCAGACAACCATTTCCGTCAGTCTGAGGCTCGTTACTACCACACTACAGCCAACGCAGCCATCACAATGCGCTTCACCCCTTGGCTCAACTACAAGATCAGCTACGCTTATCGCGGAGAACATGAACGCGACAACTATCACACCCCTCCATACGTAGCCGACGTACGCTCAAAACAGGAGTATCCCTACAACAGCGAGACTTCCGCCTATTGGGAAGAGCAGGTGCTTGAAAACGTGCTGTCGTTCAACAAAGATTTCGGCAAGCACTCCGTGCAGGCAGTTCTCGGTCAATCCACAATGGCTCGCAAATACACCTGGAACTCTGTAGGCGTCACCGGAAAGACCACAGTCTATAAAGTGGAAGACGGACAGCTCGTCACCAACGAGATTCCGGGAGGATTCCTCGATGACAATTTCACGACAATCGGCGCCGGCACAGGCGGCACATTCGAAGGCAGCGGTTCAAACTGGAAATATCGTCGCGTGTCAGTGTTCGGACGTGTGAACTACAACTACGACAGCCGCTACCTCTTCCAGGCTACCGTTCGTCGTGACGGATCAAGCAAGTTCGGTTCAAAGAACCGTTGGGGTACATTCCCATCGTTCGCAGTGGGCTGGCGTATCTCCGAGGAAGAATTCTTCCCCCACGACACCGCTGTCAGCAACCTGAAGCTCCGTGCAAGCTGGGGTAAACTCGGCAACGAGAACGCGCTCGGTTATTACGACTTCCTCGCCCTTATCTCCACATACAATAATAAATATGGTGGCTACGTGCAGGGCAACGGCGACAATGCATGGGCAGGCTCAATCGCCCGCGCCCTTGAGAACCGTTCACTAAAATGGGAGACAACCGAGACAACCAATATCGGTATCGACTATGGTTTCCTCAACAACCATATCAACGGATCTCTCAACTGGTATTACAACAAGACATCAGACCTTCTCATCTATAAGGTGCTCCCTTATTCAGCCGGACTCAACAACCCGATCCTCAACGTAGGTAAGATGAGAAACACCGGTGTGGAATTCGAAATCAACTATCAGGATTCAAAAGCAGGATGGGACTATAGCTTCGGTCTGAACCTGGCAACCACAAGCAACAAGGTGCTCGAACTTGCCGACGAAGGTCAGGTGATCTACGGAGAAGGTCTGAAATTCGGTACTGAACACTTCCCGACCCAGACTATGGTGGGCAAGACAATCGGATCTTTCTATCTCTATAAGACCGACGGTCTTTTCCAGAGCGATGAAGAGGCTCGCAACTACGTAAACAAGAGTGGCGAACGTCTACAACCCCTCGCAGGAGCAGGCGATATCAGATTTATGGATGTCAACGGCGACGGAGTGATCAACGATGCCGACAAAGTTGAGTGCGGTTCAGGCATACCTAAACTTGAAGTGAACGTAAACTTCAATCTCGCATGGAAAGGGTTCGACCTTTCAGGCGTGCTCGGCAGCGCATGGGGACACAAGCTATATAACGGCAACCTCTACCTATATGAGAGCATGAACGCCGGAAGCAACTTCCTGAAATCAACTCTCAACGCATGGACACCGACAAACACCAACACCAATGTGCCGCGTGCCATATTCAACGACCCTAACGGAAACTTGAAAGAGAGCGACCGCTTCCTTGAAAACGGCAATTTCGTGCGCCTGCGTCAGATCCAGCTCGGCTATACACTTCCGAAACACATCACACAGAAGGCGTTTATCGAGAACCTCCGCATCTATTTCAGCGCAGAGAATCTATTCACAATCACCGGTTATAAGGGTGTAGACCCAGAGTTCTCACGTGCAAACGTGCTCAACGCCGGTATCGACAATCTCATCTATCCTTTCACCCGCAGCTTTACAATCGGAGCTCAGGTTTCATTCTAATCATCTTCAAATCTGAATAATCTCATGAAAACCAAGATAATGATTCCCGCCCTTCTCCTCATGGCGGCATCCTTCTCCTCTTGCGAGGATTATCTCACCCTCGAGAGTCCCGACAAGCTCACATCGTCAAGCTTCTGGCGCGATCAGAGCGACGCAGAAGCCGGACTTGCGGCTGCTTATTCACAGCTCGAATATTATATCGACAATTGGGAATTCGCCGAAGTGAAATGGCCTGTCGAGGCTTATCGTGAAGACGTTGTGACAATCGGTGCCGACGTGCCCAACTATCCCAACTGGATGGAGCTCTACAACTTCACATACACCAACGGTAACTCCCAGTTCACAAGCTATTGGAGCAACAACTATAAAGGAATAAGTTTTGCAAACCAGGTGATCGACAAGGTGGGAGGAATGGACGACGAAAAAATAGATCCCACAATCCGCACCCAGATAGTCAACGAGGGTAAATTCCTTCGTGCATACTATCACCTGAAATTGCTTCTCAACTGGGAGAAGATCATAGTGCGCGACCATTTCATCACCGAACAGAGCGATCTGAGCGCCCCTCTTTCGGAACGTTCCGAAGCATGGGACTTCATCATCTCCGATCTTGAAGACGCAACCGCACTCCCGCAGAGCTACGATGCAGACCATATCGGTCGTGCAACCAAAGGTGCAGCCTACGCTTACCTCGGTTTTGCCTGCCTGACGCGTGCATATGAGGAGCCTGCACAGAAAGATGCGTGGCTTTCAAAGGCTCTCTCAGCGCTCGACAATGTAAAAGGGTATGAGCTGGAGAAAAACTTCAACACAATGTTCGACGGCTCCAACAAAAACAGTAAGGAATCGATATTCGAACTCCAGACTTCAATGAGCACATCCAACGGCGCCAACTACCGCACACAGTTCCATCGCTGGATCGGGTGTAACGAACTATGGGGATGGGACGAAATACTCCCCTCCGAAACCCTTATGAACGAATTCAAGAAAGAAGGTGAAATCGCCACAACAGGCAGATATGACTCCCGTCTATACTATACCGTATTCTTCAACTGCGACTATTTCAACGATGGAACAGGAAGAATGTATGGATATGAATTCGACGATTGGTTTGGCGAGGGTTCCACCCGTGCAGGATTCCGTAAATTCCTTCCGGGCGATATGGAAGGGATGGAAGCAAACTATTGCGCAATCAACATCCCGCTCATGCGCTATTCAAACGTGCTGCTCATGAAAGCTGAAGTCTACAATGAACAAGGCAACCCAACTGCTGCCATACCTCTGATAAACGAGGTGAGAGACGTACACGGAGACATGCCCGCAATGACAGGCACTTCCCAGGATGCTGTCCGTGCACAGATAGAGCATGAACGTATGATCGAATTCCCTCTCGAAAACTGGCGCTGGTATGACCTCCGCCGTTGGGGCAAGACCAAATCCGCTCTCGACGCAGCAGGAAGAACAGGGTATGATGAATCTCGCGCATTCTATCCCGTGCCTTTGATGGAGATCAACGCCAACGACAAGATTTCAGCTTCTAACTGAAAATATAGGTGAGTTTAAAATAAACAAGGGGTTAAAAGGTTATTGTAGTTATAGAAGGTTTATTATACGTTATGTGATTCACATGGATTTAGTTCAGGATGCTTAAAGCATGGCGAAACCTTTTAACCCCTTGTTTTTTTATTTTCAACTCTACCAACACTTAATCACAACCATATAAACCATGTTTACCATAATTCTCATAATGGCGGCGGGTATCGGCTTGGGCTGGCTTCTTCGCGGCAAAAAGCTTCCCTTTCTCGGGAAAATAACCAACTTCCTGATATGGGTGCTTCTTTTTCTTCTCGGAGTGGAAGTCGGAGGCGATGAAAGGATTGTCAACGGCATAGCTACCCTCGGGGTCGAAGCAGTGGCTGTCGCTGTAGCCGGGGTGGCAGGAAGCTGTCTGCTTGCCTGGGGATTGTGGAGATGGGCTCGCAGCCGTAAGGAGGCGGCACAAAGATGAAAGGGAGCATAATAATCGTAGGATTTTTCATCCTCGGCATAATCACGGGACGCCTCGGATGGCTCAGCATCGATGCAGCCGGGTTCGACATAAGTTTCACGGCTCTCGCCCTACTGATGCTATGCGTAGGAATTGGCGTGGGAAGCGACCTCGGTGCCTTGCGAAACCTACGCACTCTCGATTCAAGACTGCTGCTGCTCCCTCTCGTCACAATCTTCGGCACTCTCGCCGGGTGTGCGGTATTGGGCTTTTTCATGCCCTGGCGCACAATCCCCGAAACCCTTGCCGTTGGCAGCGGATTCGGATATTACTCTCTCTCAAGCATATTCATCACACAATACAAAGGACCGGAATTAGGCACGGTCGCCTTGTTGGCAAATATCTCTCGCGAGATAATCACCCTTTTGGGCGCCCCTTTGCTTCTCAAACTCTCAGGACCTCTCTCCCCCATCTCTTCCGGAGGTGCCACCAGTATGGACACAACATTGCCTATAATCAGCAATGTTTCGGGCAAAGAGTTTGTGATCCTTTCAATCTACCATGGTTTCACTGTAGATTTCAGTGTCCCCTTCCTGGTGACATTCTTCTGCAGCATTTGAATCAATGCTTAATACACAATTCATAATGCATAATTCATAATGCATAATTTTTAAAATAATACGTAATTCATAATTCAATCATATATAGATCATTATCATCGAGCATTGGACAGAGTCAATTGATAATTGATAATTGATAATTGATAATTGATTAATTACTAATTACTAATTGATAATTACTCCCGGCTCATTGATAATTGACAAAGCCTTTCTCAATGTCATGAAATCATATTTTACAACGATCGTTTTATCTATTCTTCCTATTGCGGGAGCTTTGGCTTCTGTGCCGTGGCAGGATCCACTGGTCAATTCCATCAACCGCGAACCCATGGCGGCACATTTCCTCCCCTTCACAACAGAAAAGAGCGCCGTGGCAAACCGCAATCTTCCGGCTTCCGCCCGTTATGCCTCTTCAGAGGGACAACGCAGGATGTCGCTCAACGGGACTTGGAAATTCCTTTATTTCCGCAATGACTCTGTATGCCCGGAAAACATCTACAAGTCAAACCTGCGCAAACCGGCATCGATTGAAGTGCCGGGAAGCTGGGAACTCCAGGGATTTGACGCCCCTATCTATACCGACACCCGCTATCCGTTTCCGGCAAATCCTCCCTATGTGCCTTCCGATTATAATCCGGTGGGCGTTTACCAAAGAAATTTCTCCGTACCCGATGTCTGGAAAGACCTCGATATATTCCTTGAGTTTCAGGGTGTGGAATCAGCATATTATGTCTGGCTTAACGACGAGCTCGTAGGCTATGCCGAAGACAGCCGTCTTCCATCTGTTTTCAAAATCACAGGGAAGGCAAAAAAAAGGAACAACCGCCTGACTGTAAAGGTGTATCGCTACAGCGACGGCTCTTATCTCGAAGGACAAGACTATTGGAAATACAGCGGCATTGAACGCAATGTGGCTCTCACGGCACGCCCGAAATCACGCATCGCCGACTTCAGACTCGAATCCCCCCTCGTCAACGCTTACCGCGACGGCGACATGAACCTCTCTTTCAAGATGCATGCCCCTACGACGGGAGACAACGTGGAAGTGAAACTCTCGGACGGCGGCAATGAAATCTGGAGCGGCAACCACAAGATCGCATCAGCTTCCGACAGCACTTTCAGCTTTCACCATTTAGTCGCCGGGGCTACTCCCTGGAATGCCGAGAACCCACATCTCTACACACTTACAGTCACCCATCGCGACGCATCAGGAAAAGAAAAGGAATCTTTCACCCATCCTTTCGGTTTCCGCACAGTGGAGATGCGCAACGGTCAGCAGCTAATCAATGGCAAGGCTGTTCTCTTCAAGGGTGTGAACCGTCATGAGCATGACGCAGACAAAGGGAGGACAATCACCGTCGAATCCATGCTCAACGATATTTCCCTCATGAAGCGCAATAACCTCAACGGAGTGCGCAACTGCCACTATCCCAACAACTGGCAATGGTATGAACTTTGCAACGAGTTCGGACTTTATCTCGTGGACGAGGCGAACATAGAAAGCCACGGCATGGAGGCTCACCCCGACGGAACCCTCGCCAACATGCAGGGCTGGGAAGTACCGTTCATGGAAAGAATGAGCCGCATGATCGCCCGCGACCGCAACTTCTCATGTATCGTGACTTGGTCAATGGGTAACGAATCCGGATATGGAAAACATTTCGAAACTCTCTACGACTATACTCATTCTGTAGATTCTTCACGTCCCGTGCAATATGAAGGTGGCGGCTACAACGCGAAAAGCGATATCTACTGCCCGATGTATGCACGCATCTGGTCGCTCACACGTCATGTAAACCAGCGCGACGCACGTCCGCTTATCATGTGCGAATATGCGCACGCAATGGGCAACAGTGTCGGCAACCTCCAAGACTACTGGGATCTTATCTATAAATATGACCAGCTTCAGGGAGGATTCATCTGGGACTGGGTAGACCAGACTTTCAACAAGAAAGATGAAAAAGGGAAAAGGATTCAGGCATTCGGCGGAGACATGGGATTTGCAGGGATAGTCAACGACTCCAATTTCTGTGCAAACGGACTTGTAGATTCCAACCGCATACCTCACCCGCATCTCGCTGAAGTGAAGAAAGTGCTCCAGTATATCCATTTCAAACCCATGGCTTTCAACTGTCATAAGATAGAGGTGAGCAATTGGCACGATTTCTCAGGTCTTGACAACTATACTCTCCGCTGGCAGCTGCTCCGCAACGGCAAGATTGAAAAGGAGGGAGACATGGCTTTCCCCGAAATTGCTCCCGGAAAGAAGGGAACAATGGAGATTCCGTTCGGGAAAATAGACGACAATAACGAATATATCCTGACCCTCCGCGCGTTCACCAAAGTTGAACATGGAATGATTCCGGCTAACCACGAGGCAGCCACTGCACAATGGGTGCTCAACGATTTCTCGGCATGGCAGGGAGCCAAGGGAACCGATAAAGTTAACGTGAGCGAAGAGACAGACCGTATCGTGCTCTCCGGGACAGGCTATTCCCTTGCATTCTCCCGCGAAGACGGAAGCCTGATCTCGTGGCAGAGCGCAGGCAGGGAAATGATCCAAAGCCCTATGCGTCCTAATTTCTGGCGTCCTCTCACAGACAACGATATCCCCAACGGACACCTTGACCGCTGTGGAGTATGGAAAAATGCAGCCGAAAATCTCAAACTTGAGAATATCGAGACCGTCAAGAATGAAAACGGACTCGCAGGGGTAAACGTGAAGCTGGTCAATAAAGATCTTGACATCAGAATGGAAATGGCTTACCGCCTCGGCGATGACGAGACTCTTGATGTCGACTGCCGTTTCATTCCCGGCAAAGTCGCTCTCCCTGAGATTCCCCGTCTCGGCATGACCCTTACAATGCCGGGAGCATACGACAAGATGAGCTGGTATGGCAGAGGTCCCGGTGAAAGCTACGCCGACAGAAACTCCGCGTCTCTCATAGGTCTGTATGAGTCTACCGTCTGGGCTCAATACCACCCCTATGTGCGCGCTCAGGAGACAGGCAACCATTGCGACGTGCGCTGGATGGCGTTTTCTGATGAAACCGGCAACGGCATAATGGTAAGCGGCGAACAACCCCTCAACGTCGGTGCATGGAATTTCCCCCAGTCTGATATCGGGTATATCCCGGCAATGATCAAGCATATTCATGGCGGAAGCATTGAAAAACAGGATATGGTCACCCTCAACATCGACCATCGCATGATGGGAGTGGGCGGCGACAATACCTGGGGAGCACAGGTTCATCCGGAGTATACAATCACCCCGAAAGAATATAATTATAAATTCTCTCTACGTGCAATACATCCTTAATTGAAATATATGAAATCATTATTATATCTCGCACTAACAGCCCTCGGGACTGCCGCGGCAATTATTCCGGCAGCTTGCACTGAAGCGGCAGCCTCCGAGGAAATGCGATATTCATATCCGAATATTTTCGACATATCCTACACACCCGACACTCTTCACCGCTGCACAGGCTGGTTTACCGACGCCGGCGCATGGTTCGGATTCACGGCTCCGGAAAAAGAAGCCTGGACCAATGGGTTCTGCGGTCCGTTCAGCCTTGACATGAACCGACGCCAATGGCTTGCCAAGACAGCCGTTGCGGTTATTCCCCAAAACGGGAAAACTGCTGCGCAGACAGACTCGGTATGTTATTATCCCGGAGAACTGCGGATAATCTCGGGTTTTCAGGATGGAGAAGTTACCCAACGTCTTAATTTCATCAACGCCAATTCGGCTCTCCTCACAATTGATAACACCGCAGGGAAGGAACTTTCATATACCGGTATCGACTGGGCTCCGGAGATAAGCCTGTCGCTTCAGGGCAACACTGTGGTGGCATCGCATCCTACCGGCGAGACAGTGGCCCTGACTTTCAGCCCTGATGTGGAAATTTCCGTAGCAGACCACAACTATCATGCGGAAGCCCCGAAACATGATAAAGATTATGTTGTGATCAGCATGTTTGATTCTCCCGAAGCGCTCAGCTCGGGATTAGCGACTGTAGAGGGTATAATATCCGACCCATCAGCAGCTCTCGCTGACAACCGTAAACGTTGGGAAGGGTATCTCACCAAGACTCTCCGTGACGATATGCCCGACGACTATGACCGCATCGCTGTCAAGGCTATCACGACTCTTGTCTCCAACCACCGTTCGGCACGCGGAGGACTGCTCCACGACGGTATCATTCCCAGCCATGCTGTAGGGTATTTTGTTGGTCTCTGGGCTTGGGACAGCTGGCGTTTCTGCGCGGGAGCCGCCACGTTCGATCCCGAACTCGCCAAAAACAATGTCCGTGCCATGTTCGACTATCAGCAGCCCGACGGTATGATTATCGACTGCATCTATACAGACCCTGCCGAGAATAATGCCCGCAACAGCAAACCGCCGTTGGTATGCTGGTGTGTAGACAAGATCTGGGAGGCGACAGGCGACAAGGCTTTCCTCGCCGAAATGTATCCCCAGCTTCTTTCATACTACAAGTGGTGGTTCGAGAAACGCGACCATGACCATAACGGCATATGCGAATATGGAGCCACCGACGGCACTCTCGAGGCTGCGGCATGGGAGAGCGGCATGGACAACGCGATCCGTTTCGACGACACCAAGATGCTTCAGAACGGTTCTGAAGATGCCTGGAGCATGGATCAGGAAAGTGTTGACCTCAATGCCTACATCGCGAATGAGTGTAAGTATCTCAAAAAATTTGCTGAAATTTTAGGGGAGAAGTTCGATGCGCCGGACCATACCTCGGAACTTGCCGCTTATTTCTATGATCCGGAACGAAAGTTCTTCTTCGACCGCACTCTCGACGGCAAGTTCGTGGGTGATCCGGGTTGTGAGGCATACACTATGCTGTGGACAGGTCTTGCCACTCCACAGCAGGTGGAAGAGATGATGCCTGTGCTTCGCGATGAGAAGAAATTCTCCACCTACATCCCCTTCCCGACAATTGCAGCCGACAATCCGAAGTATAATCCGAGAGGTTACTGGAGAGGTCCTATCTGGCTTGACCAGACCTATTTCGCCATCAACGGTTTGCGCAATTACGGATATAACGAGCTTGCAGACGAATACACTCGTCAGGTGTTTGACCGTCTTGACGGCTTGAAAGAGGGTGCTCCGATCCATGAGAACTACGGCACGCACACCGGTGAGCGTCTTAAGGCTCCTCATTTCAGTTGGAGTGCCTCGCATCTCATCATGCTCTACAACGAATATGGCAAATAGCCCAACTTTCGCAAGTCAGGTTTAGGGTTTAGAGTTGATGGTTTAGAGTTGATGGTTTAAGAATAATCTGAAATCCCACGACTAATTAACTAACGACTAACGACCAATTAACTAACGACCGACAACCAAAGACCAAAGACCAACAACCAATTACAGCATTTCAATATACTATCAATATATAATCAATAACCAGTCTATCAAATCACAATTCATTCAATCTTTCCATTATTCCTATCCTAATTGAGTCCGCTGCGCCGACCGGTGCGGCGGACTTATTTTTAACGCCCTGATAACCCCCTAACCCTCAACTTCCGCAAACGAAAGTTAAATTGTCAACTCTCTATGAGCCAGGAATCGATTGTGCGGGTTACAGATGAGAAGTTTACTCCTATTTTAAAAATCTTGCGCCCGTCTGCTATGAAGGGAGCGATATAATCCTTATCATTTATTTGATCAATTGCAGACTCTGCCGATCCGTTAAGTTTAATTTCGAGCAAATAAATATAATCCTTCGTCTTTATGAGCAGATCAATCCTCCCCTTAGAAGTCTTATATTCTGAGAAAACACGATACCCTAAAAGTTTAAATATGATATATAGATTATTTTCAAAATAGATTTCAGGCTTGCATTTCGACAATTCATACGGAATGTCGGCAAGAAATGATTTAAGATTTCCAATAAATGTTTCGGGGTCCCCGGTATTTACCGCTTTTACAAAACGGTTGATCTCATCAGATGCCTCAAAACTCTCTTTATTAGAATAAGCGGGGAGCAAGCCGTTGAAAAAAGCCTCCTCTACCTCTTTGTTCGGGAAGCCCAAAGTTAGATTATCAGTTCCTTCTTCCCAATATTTTATTGTAAGATATCCAGTCTGGAATAATAAAGCTACAGGCGTACGCGTATAAGATTCCACCTCTACAAGTTGTTGTTCCGTGGTTTCCGAATGCAATAAATCCGGGAGATACAGATTACTTTCCTTTAGGCTATCCAATAGGAATTCTGGAGTGCCTGTAGTGTACCAGAAGGAACCGAGCCTTAAAGAATCAAGGGCACACATCACACTGTAGGGATTATATATGTCAGGACAGTTTTCTGAAAAATGATATCCGTCATATCTATCCTTAAGGCTTTGCATTGTGCGTTCCGGGGTGCTATTACGATAGGCTGAGAAATTTTCAATTCCGGGTATGAAATATTTTTCTAATTCTTCCTGCGAAATCCCGCAAATAGCACCAAATTTAGGAGACAAGGATATGTCGAGAAGATTGTTTATTCCGCTAAAAATGCTTAAATGGGAAAACCTTGTCACGCCTGTAAGCATAGCAAATCTTATAAATTCATCAGCCCCCTTAAGACAACTATATATCGGATAAAGGATATTGCGCATTTCCGTATTAAGAGCCGGATCTGACATTGTTGCGGTCAATGCCTTGTCGTATTCATCCACCAATATCACCGCTTTCCTGCCGGTCTTTTGATAAGCCCTTTTTATCACCCCATAAAATCGTTGGGAATAGTCTATTTCAGATTCATCTTTCCCATAAATAGCTTCCCATGAAGCAAAATGAGCATTCAATATAGAATGCAGACCCTCTACGCGTGAGGAGTCAAAATTTACGAGATTCAGGTGAAATATCGGATATGATAGCCAATCGTGATGATAGCGTGATATCTCAAGACCTTCAAACAGATCTTTGCGGCCTTCAAAAAACGATTTTAGAGTCGAAATCAAAAGGCTTTTCCCGAATCTGCGCGGTCTGCTAAGAAAGTAGTATTTACCTTTCGACACAAGCTGGTGCACGTAGCCGGTCTTGTCTACATACAATTTGTTTTCTTCCCTGATTGTCTGGAAAGTCTGAATTCCTATAGGATAATCTTGTGTCATCGTTATTTTCTTTTGGAAAAAGTAATTAATCCAACTTTTCGAACGCTCACCCCTTAACCCTCAACTTTCGCAAGCGAAAGTTGGATAAGCGAGTTTTACAAAGTTAGAAAATATCTGTCATAAAAGCAAATAAGAATCGAGCAATGTCTCGCTCTACAATTATTGCGATTTACGGAATTTCTACATATCTCAAAATTCGGGAAACCTTCGGTTGGCTCAATTAGATTTTCAACCCGGATGGGACACCATTTTAAATTTTCAAGCCATTGCAGTGATATTCAATAAATTATATAATCTCGACTGACTATATTTTTATTTGTTTGGTTTTCAATGGATTAAGCAAAGGGACCAAATTTTTATCAGTCTTAAAGCATAATTCATTGCAATCCAGAGCATTGCATATCACAAAAGTCTAATTTTTATACCGATTTTTTACCCTTTTATCGGATTTTTACCTGTAATTTTGCATCCGTAACCAACACCCGATTCAAGTATGAAGTATTTATTAAAATTATTGCTTTCCCTTTTGTGCATCACGTCGTGGACCGGATGTTCAAAAGATGATGAACCCGATTTAGGCGATCTTTCTTTACCCGCCGATTATCTGTCGCAAACTATCTGGAAGGGACATTTTGAACCTGCCATTTCTGACGATCCTGAAAAATCGGAAATAACGATTACGTTTTTCTCCGAACTTGGTGGCACCTATCTGCTCGGCGATGAGAATGAAAGTCAATCTACAGCTTTTCTCTATAATTTAAAGGGAAGAGTTATCAACATCAGAGAATCTGATAATGATGAGTTGGACGGATTTTGGTGGATAATCTCCATCTCCGAAAAAGAAATGATTCTTTCAAATAACCCTGAAACACCATCAACCCAAACAAAAATCATATTAACCAAAGTATTATGAGACAATATGTAATAACAGACCGGGATTATCTCACATGACGAGCCTTACTCACCACTACCCGGACTGTCAGGGGAATATAAGATTGATTGCGTAGGAGACAATGGCAGCTCATACTCCTCCATTCTATACTTCTAACTGATTCAACTTTCGCTTGCGAAAGTTGAGAGTTATGAGGTTATCAGGTTAAAAGGTTATTCTACAATTGTGGATAAATATCCGGCTTCCTTAAATATTTTGTATAAATCTAACCCTTTAACCCCTTAACCTTCAAACCTTAAGTGAGCTTGCGAAACTTAAATAATTGATTTTACCCAAAACCGGTGTGGAGATTCCATAGATTAAAGGGATCTCCACACATTCTTTAATTTTGCAATCCGGCTTTTTTCTATTACTTTTGCATCACTATTCTGAATCACTTACAAACCATAAGCCTCCACTTAAGCAGATTGTCTGAAATGAACCGAGAATCTTTCTTCCACTTCATTATTTGTCTTTCCATATCTTGCGTTTTTTTAGCCATAACAACTATTTTTCAGGGATGCAAGGGCAACGATGCCACCCGACAACTTGAAACAGCCGAGGCAATTATCGATGAGAATGCAGATTCGGCTCTTACTATTCTACAAAATATCGATACCTCATCATTATCCCGAGAGAGCGACAAAGCCATCTACAACCTGCTGATAACGCAGGCGAAAGAGAAGAACTTTATTGCAATTGAAAATGACTCACTGATCACTGACGCTGCAGAATATTTCCTTAAAGCAGGTGACAGACAACGCGCCATGAAAGCCCTGAATTATCAAGGCAACATCCGGCGCGAACGTCTCAATGACAATAATAAGGCTATCATCTCTTATCTTCAGGCATATCAAATCGCCACCGAACTTGACGACAAATTCTGGATCGGAATGACCGCACGGGGAATAGCCGACGTCTATGGAGATTCCTTCAAGGGGAAAGATGACGTGAAATATTCACAGATAGCATACACCAACATGAAAGAAAGCGGCAGGCAACAATATATCGACTATGCACTCCTTGACCTTGCCGAAGCTTATCATACGGCAAGGGACTACGAAAAAGCCGTAAAGCTTGAAAATGACGTACTTGATTCCGCACGTGTGCATCAAGACAGCTATCTTGAATACTGCGCCCTGAAAACCAGAGCCTTATCATGTTACTCTTGGCGAAAGATGGATAAATCTGTGAAAGATTACGAAAAAGTGTGTCAATCACCATTTGCTAACAAGATGGACTCTACCTATCTTGCTATGACATATGCAGAAGTGGGGAATATAGAAGATGCCTATCGAATCAAAAACAGTATCACCAATATGGATCCTTTTTTCAAAAACGGAATTTACTATCGCGTATACCGTTTTCAAAAGGATTATGAGAAAGCCTTGCATTATGCAGAACTTCTTGATATCGCTGATCAAGAAAGGCTTACAAAAAGGATAGACAATAATATCTCCTCTTCGGTGATAAGCTACTTTGAACTGATGGATGAAAACAACAGACTGCAGTTAAGTCTCAGGAAATGGCAGTTTATTATTGCCGTCTCTGCCGCTTTGATTATATTAATCATATCCGGTTGGATCATACGTAATCTGGTCTTAAGATTGCGAAGAAATGCTTCAGAAAAATTAGTCCTCGCCGACCAATTGGAATCTACCTTGAAAGAAAACGGGAAAAGTAAAGAGGCGCTCCAGAAAATACTCTCCACCCGCTATTCTTTGCTTCAGGAGCTTTGCGAACTCGTTGTGACCTCAACCGATTCAAAAACGGCACAGAAAAAAATTGTGAATGCTGTGACAAATATTATCGAGAACCTCTCCATATCCGGGGATAAGATAAACGAACTTGAAAAGGAAATGGACAATACCCACGGAAACGTATGCTCAAATTTCAAGGCAGATTTCCCTAACCTCAAGGACATCGACTACCGGCTGTTTCTTTACTCCATGATGGGACTATCTACGAGCAGCATGATGCTGCTTCTTAAAGAGACCAAGATAGAGGCGGTCTACAGCCGTAAGAAAAGGCTGAAAGCAAGAATCAAAGGTAGTGATTCTCCACGAAAGGATGAATATCTGTCGGCAATTTGTAATCAACAATTTTAAGTTTTTGTAGATAGGCGCAAACTTATCAATGTAAATTGGGATTACCGTTATAACGGTGAACCCATGGGGGCACGATAGTGTTTAATCTTAGAAACTATAAGCTTCCTTAGGGAAGATAATATCAAAAAAGACAACTTTATTATGAAAGCATTTATCTTAAGTTTCGGGGATTCTGACAAATACATTGTCCCCTTTGACGGCACCCGCGAAGAATTCGAAAAATCAGAAGAGCTAAAACATATCGAGGACAGGCTTTATGATTCAATCAAAGAAAAATTCCCCGGCAAATTATGTAAGAATCTTCTTCAACCGAAGATAGAAGATTATGACACCCATAAGGGAACCTATCCAGTGCTCGACGACGACAATCTCAAAAAACTCAAAGACAATATGGAGCGACAGATGGAGGTAAGAGCAGGCTATGAGAACCTTGACAAAAACGCCCGCTATGACGACCACAACTGATGTCAAGACAATAAATATCGCATCAAAAGCCGGATAAACACTGATTTCAAGTGTTTATCCGGTTTTTTGTTATATTTTTTTATTAACTTTGCTTGTTGATAGGCATCCGTCGAAATTGGCACGTTCCGGCGCTTACCCAGTAACTCTCAAAAGTAACTGATCTGACTAAACGAATAATTGATCTGATTATGGTTTATCGATACGATTATCTTGTAATCGGTTCGGGCATCGCCGGAATGAGCTTTGCCCTAAAAGCCGCTTCAAAAGGAAAAGTGGCAATCATATGCAAATCCACTCTTGATGAGGCGAACACCTATTTCGCTCAAGGGGGCGTGGCAAGCGTGACTAACCTTGAAGTCGACGATTTCGACAAGCACATCAACGACACAATGATAGCCGGCGACTGGCTCTCTGACCCCGCAGCCGTTGAAAAAGTAGTGAAAAACGCACCCTCACAAATCAAAGAACTCATAGGCTGGGGCGTGAACTTCGACAAAAAGGAAGACGGCAACTTCGACCTCCACCGAGAAGGGGGACACTCCGAATTCCGCATACTTCATCATGCCGACAACACAGGCGCAGAGATCCAGACAAGCCTTGTAGAGGAAGTAAAAAACAATCCTAACATCGATATCTTCGACAATCACTTCGCTCTCGAGATCATCACGCAGCATCACCTCGGCAAAATAGTGACCCGGCGTACGCCCGACATCACTTGCTACGGCGCATATATACTCGATGAAATCACCGGTCAGACCGACACGTTCCTCGCCAAAGTCACGGTAATGGCTACCGGCGGCGTGGGTGCGGTCTACACCACAACCACAAACCCGCTCATTGCCACAGGAGACGGCATCGCAATGGTCTATCGTGCAAAAGGAACAGTCAAAGACATGGAATTCATTCAATTCCACCCCACTGCACTCTATCATCCCGGCGACCGCCCGTCCTTCCTCATCACCGAGGCAATGCGCGGATACGGAGCCGTGCTCCGGAATCTCGACGGAGAAGAATTCATGCAGAAATATGATCCGCGTCTTTCCCTCGCACCACGCGACATTGTGGCGCGTGCCATCGACTCGGAGATGAAAATGCACGGCACTGACCACGTATATCTTGACGTAACCCATAAAGACCCCGAAGAGACAAAACGTCATTTCCCCACAATCTATGAGAAATGTCTCTCTCTTGGAATCGACATCACAAAAGACATGATCCCTGTCGCTCCCGCAGCCCACTACCTTTGCGGAGGCATAAAGGTGGATCTCAACGGTGAATCATCAATCAAACGCCTCTACGCTCTCGGAGAGTGCAGCTGCACAGGTCTTCACGGAGGCAATCGCCTTGCAAGCAACTCCCTTATCGAGGCTGTGGTATATGCCGATGCAGCCGCACGACACGCCACTGAAGCTGTCAAAGGTTACGACTTCCGCAACGATGTGCCCGAATGGAACGACGAAGGCACGGCACATCCTGAAGAGATGGTGCTTATCACCCAAAGCATCAAGGAGGTGAACCAGATAATGGGATATTATGTAGGTATCGTCCGTAGCGACCTGCGCCTTGACCGTGCATGGAACCGTCTCGACATATTGTATGAGGAGACTGAAAAGCTCTTTAAGGTCAGCAAGCCCAGCCGCGAACTGTGCGAACTCCGCAACATGATCAATGTGGCATATCTCATAATGCGACAGGCTCGTGAACGCAAGGAAAGCCGTGGACTTCACTACACTGTAGACTATCCGCCGACGCCACATTCTCACGACAATCAGGCTTAAGATAAACCGAGGGGCACAGACAGACGTTTAAAATTTTGAGACGCTTGCTGTGTCTCACTCTTTTATCTTTCACACCGATAATTTTCCACAAATGATAATCCGCAAACATATCCTTTCAATCGCAGGAATAATAACCGCAGGAGCCGCTATTCTTCCGATATGCGCACAGACTCCGAAGACAAGTCATGATGCAGCCGTCAACAGAAATCTCAACACTTTCAATTCTATAGTGAAAGGTGTTGAAATGACTTATGTCGACACCATACGCCCCAAGGAAGCTTTCGACGCTGCAATACAGGCATTTCTTTCCACTGTTGACCCTTACACCGTGTACTATGATTCTGAGTCACGCTCCGAGCTGACTCAGATGACTACCGGCGAACTGGATTATGCCGGAATCGGAAGCTTCGTCATGCAACGCGACAGCATGACATATATTTCGGCACCGATCGAAGGGACCCCGTCGGCTAAAGCGGGAGTGAGAAGCGGAGATAAAATTATCCGTGTGGATTCAGTCGACACCTCTGAAATGGGGTCAACTGCAGTCACAAAGCTTCTTAGAGGGCAGGCGGGCACACCGGTGAAAGTGACAGTGAACCGTCCGTATGTCGCAGATTCCATTCTCACTTTCGACATTGTCCGAAGCAAATATGTGGAGCCATCTGTGCCTTATTGGGATGTGATAAACGGCAACACCGGTTATATCCGTCTCACACAATTTATCGCCAACAGCGGGAAAGACGTGCGGGAGGCACTTGAAGCTTTTCAGAAAAATCCTGCTGTCGACAAGATCGTGCTCGATCTTCGCGGCAACGGAGGAGGACTCCTTGAGGCTGCGGTAGACATAGTGGGAAACTTTGTTCCCAAAGGGACCGAAGTGTTGCGCACTCGTGGCAAGGACGCATCAACCGAAAAAATTTATAAAACCACGCGCACCCCGATTTTTCCTGACATTCCACTTGCCGTGCTGATCGACGGGGGATCTGCCTCTGCTTCCGAAATCACGGCAGGCTCCCTGCAAGATCTCGACCGTGCAGTACTTATCGGCACAAGAAGCTTCGGCAAAGGGCTTGTGCAAAGCACAATGCCAATGCCTTACGACGGTCTGCTCAAAGTGACAATAGCAAAATATTACATACCTTCGGGACGCCTGATACAGGCTCTCGACTATTCCCATCGCAATCCTGACGGATCTGTGGCGCGCACCCCCGATTCACTGACAAATGTCTACAAGACACTCCACGGCAGGGAAGTGCGCGACGGAGGAGGTCTGAAACCCGACATTGAGGTTGAATGGGGTGATGTTAGTCGCCTTTCCTACAATCTTATGCGCGATTTCTGGATTTTCGACTACGCCAACAAATATGCCAACACTCATCCGACAATCCCGTCGGCATGGGAATTTGAAGTCACAGACGAAATGTATGAAGATTTCAAAAAGAGTATAGATCCGACAAAACTTGAGTATGACAAACTGTGTGAGGAACTTGTGAAGAAACTTCGGGAGGTTGCCGAACAGGAAGGGTATATGAACGATGAGACCAAAGCAGCCTTAGACGCGCTGACGCCATTGCTCACACATAACCTCAACAAAGACCTTGACACGAAGCGTAAAGAAATTTCGGAATATCTCGGCGCCGAGATTGCAAGCCGTTACTATTTCGACAAGGGTAAACTTATCCAGGATCTCAAAAGCGATCCTGCGTTAAAGAAAGCCGAAGAAATACTTTCCGACAAGGCGACCCTCTCTAAAATCCTGACACCGCAAAACCAAACGGAGACTAAAAAGTGAAACTAAGAGAAGCCGACAGTCTTTTCGCCACTCCCGCGCGAATAAAAGCGCTGGAGACCCTTATAGACGACAAGAAAACAGAGCGCATCGCGCTCACAGGTTTGAAGGGTAGCGCACCCGCAATGCTGTTCGCAGCCCTTAAACCTCGTAAGACACCATATATCATAGTAGCCGACGACATTGATGCCGCCGGCTACATCTATCATGACCTATGCCAGATTGCAGGCGAGGAGAGAGCCGCTATCTTTCCGAGCGGTTATCGGCGCGACATAAAATACGGACAGCCCGATCCCCCCTCAAGGATTTTGCGCACAGAGACTCTCGACTCATGGAAACGGAAAGACCATCCTACATGGGTGGTCACATGTCCGGAGGCGCTCGCCGAAAAAGTGCCCCCGGCAAAGACCCTCTCTGACCTTACCCTCGAGCTCCATTCCGGAAGGAAAGCCGACATGGGGAAAGTCAGGGTAAGACTGCGTGAACTGGGATTTAAGGAAGTGGACTATGTCTACGAGCCCGGTCAGTTTGCTGTGCGCGGATCAATTCTTGACGTCTATTCATTCTCCGGTGAGCTCCCTTATCGTATAGATTTTTTCGATGACGAGATAGACTCTATCCGTGCATTCAATGTGGAGACCCAACTTTCGGAGACAAGGCTTGAGGAAGTTTCCATAATACCTGCAGGAATGGGGGCGGATACCGACGATGGAGTGAGTCTGCTCGAGTTTGCCGACGCATCCACTGTCGTGATCTGTCAGTCGGTCGACTGGTTGATCAGCCGGATCAAAACCATTTCTTCCGAAACGCTTTCCGACGCGGTTGTTGTCACCGGCGAAGGAGAAACCGATGCAATGAAAAATGTGGTTGACTACGATGCCTTCGTAAACCGTCTCCACAATATGAAACTGATAGAATTCGGCAACTCGACACTTTCTCCCCTCATTCCCAAAGATGATGACCCCTCAGCCCTAAACCCTAAACCCTCAACCCTCAACCCCAACGCCACCCTACACTTCGACTGCTCTCTTCAGACTATATATCATAAGAATTTCAATCTTATATCCGAGTCTTTCTCAAAATTTCTTTCAGACGGCTATCAGATTCTGATTCTCAGCGATACCCCTTACCAAAACGCACGTCTTAAAGCAATTTTTGAAGACCGTGGCGATAAAATCAGCTTCACCCCCGTGGATCATACAATCCACGAAGGATTTGTTGACCATGAGACAAAATACTGCTTTTTCACAGACCATCAGATTTTCGACCGATTCCATAAATATAATCTGAAAAGCGACCGGGCGCGAGGCGGAAAACTTGCCCTGTCGCTTAAAGAACTGCAGCAGATCGAAACGGGCGATTATATCGTACACATAGATCATGGAATCGCCAAGTTCGGCGGACTTGTGAAGACCGACGTCAACGGACGTCCGCAGGAGATGATAAAACTCCTCTTCCAAAACGACGACATGGTGCTCGTCTCTATCCATGCGCTCCACAAACTGTCGAAATATCGAGGCAAGGAAGGTGTACCCCCTAAAATCAGCAAACTCGGTTCCGGTGCCTGGCAACGTCTGAAAGACAAGACAAAGACAAAGATGAAGGATATCGCGCGCGACCTTATAAAACTTTATGCCGCGCGCCGCCAGGAAAAAGGATTTGCATTCGCTCCAGACTCTTATCTTCAGCAAGAGTTGGAGGCAAGTTTCATCTACGAGGATACTCCCGACCAGCTTAAGGCAACACAAGACGTGAAAGCGGATATGGAATCGGCTCGCCCGATGGATCGCCTCATATGCGGCGACGTTGGTTTCGGAAAGACGGAAATAGCGATCCGCGCAGCATTCAAGGCTGCCGCCGACAGCAAACAGACCGCCGTGCTCGTGCCGACAACAGTGCTCGCCATGCAACACTATCACACTTTTTCGGAGCGTCTTAAAGATCTACCCGTGAGAGTGGAATTTATCTCCCGTGCAAAAAAGCCGAAAGAGGTGAAACAAATTCTTGCAGATCTTGAAGCCGGAAAAGTGGATATCATCATAGGCACTCACAAGCTCATTGGCAAAGGCGTGAAATTCAAGGATCTCGGTCTTCTTATTGTCGACGAGGAACAAAAGTTTGGAGTTGCCGTAAAGGAAAAATTGAAACAGCTTAAGGTGAATGTCGACACTCTGACAATGAGCGCCACTCCCATTCCGCGAACACTCCAATTCTCCCTTATGGGGGCTCGCGACCTATCTTCCCTAAACACCCCTCCGGCAAACCGTCAGCCTATCGTGACTAATGTTTCAACTTTTGACGATGACGTGATAAAGGAAGCTGTCGCGTTTGAATTAAGCCGGAACGGACAGGTCTTCTTCATTTCAAACCGCATTGAAAACCTCGCCACGATTGAAAACACTTTGCGTAGACTTGTGCCTGGCATAAGGATCGTGACAGCCCACGGGCAGATGCCTCCCGAAAAGCTCGAGAAGGCGATACTTGATTTTGCAGCCCACGACTACGATGTGTTGCTTTCTACCACAATAGTGGAGAACGGTATCGACATGCCGAATGTAAACACAATACTGATCAATAATGCTCAGAACTTCGGACTAAGCGAGCTTCATCAGTTGCGCGGAAGGGTAGGGCGCAACAATAAGAAGGCGTTTTGTTATCTGCTTGTGCCTCCGGGGAACCCACTCACTCCCGTGGCACGGAGAAGGCTTCAGGCTATCGAGAATTTCAGCGATCTCGGAAGCGGAATCCATATCGCCATGCAGGATCTCGATATCCGCGGCGCCGGCAACCTCCTCGGTGCCGAGCAGAGCGGATTTATTGCGGATCTGGGCTACGAGGCTTATCAGAAAATTCTCAAGGAATCTGTACTCGAATTGAAGACGGAGGAATTTGCCGAAGAGTTTGAAGATCTTAACGCCGGCAAAGAGGAAGAATTTGTTGCCGACTGCACGATTGAGAGCGATCTTGAACTTCGTCTCCCCCCGGACTATGTGCCACAGGAAAGCGAACGTATAAGTCTTTACCAGCAACTTGACAATATGGAGACTCCTGCACAGATTGAGGAATTCCGCAACCACCTTAAAGACCGGTTCGGCACGATTCCTGCGATTTCTGAAGAACTTATCAAGGTTGTCCCCTTAAGAATGTCGGCACGTCGCCTCGGAATCGAACGTCTTGCTTTGAAAGGGAATAAACTGAGGGTGTATTTTGTAGGCGATGATAATAAAGCTTATTATCAGAGTCCCGCTTTCGGGAAAGTTCTGTCTTATCTTCAATCCAACCCACTCCGTTGTGAGCTCCGCGACGTGAAAGGAAAACGCTCTATCCTTATCGACAAGGTCACCACAGTCTCTGAAGCCCTCTCGATCCTCTCGGCAATGGAAGCTGCAACTCCTGTCTGACCAGGCAATCTTACAATCGTAATATTATCCATCATTTTATTCCAAAAATCATTTTGGAATAAAAATGATGTTGCTATATTTGCAATATCTTAAAATACCAAACCATGAGTACTAAAAATTTAATTATTTTACTTTTGTGTGTAATAGCCACGAATCTAAACACAGCTCTCGCAGAGACCTATAAAACTCCTTTGGCAAAGCATGTCGTCATTATCGGGCTCGACGGCTGGGGAGCATATAGTGTTGAAAAGGCAGACATGCCAAATGTCAAGGAACTTATGAAGGATGGGAGCTACACACTCAAAAAACGAAGTGTGCTTCCCTCGTCAAGCGCCCCCAACTGGGCGGCGATGTTTATGGGAGCGCCTACAGAAATCCACGGCTACACCACCTGGGGATCAAAGACCCCTGAAATACCCTCTCCCGTGTTGAATAGCCATGGCATTTTCCCAACTATATTCAATATTACAAAAGAAGCGCGTCCGGATGCGGAGATTGGTGTGCTTTACGAATGGGATGGAATCAAGCATCTTGTAGACACTTTATCCTTGACCCATCATCAACAGGCATTCCCTACGGCTGAAAATCCCGGTGCGTTATGTGATATGGCTGAAAAATACATTATGGAGAAACAACCAGATTTGGTGGCTATATGCTTTGACGAACCTGATCATACGGGACATTCGGCAGGACATGACACTCCGGAATATTATTCAATATTGACAAGGCTTGACTCTTATGTAGGCAGAATTGTAGACGCAGTCAGAAAAGCCGGCATTATGGATGATACCGTGGTTGTAGTGACCGCCGATCATGGCGGAATAAACAAAGATCATGGTGGAATAACATTAATGGAGATGGAAACTCCCTTCATCGTTTATGGCAATCGTATAAAAAAAGGGAATAAAGTGACCGACGTGATGATGCAATATGACGTTGCCGCAACAATTGCCAATATTTTAGGTATTGAGCAGCCTCAGGCATGGACTGGAAGGAACATAAACAGTATCTATGAAAATCCCGGGAATAACTAAACGCCTATACAACATGCCGGAATATTGTAAGATAATATAGTTTCGATTAAACTGCGATTGTAAACTTATAAGAAGCGGAATTGTTTAAAGATTAAACAATTCCGCTTCTATTATGAAAAGAATTAGAACACATTGCCTCCCATTATTGATGGCGATACTCGCCATCTTGCCTACATACGCGCAATCGTTTCCCACGCAACTCAACGGCACCATGATGCCGTTTGATTTTTCTCAATGCGACACCATAGTGCCATGGGACAGCACCATGACTCCCGTATTCATAAATTATATGGCACGTCACGGCGCCCGGTTCTTATCTTCTGAAAAGAAAGTGGATGCACTCCGGAAAGAGCTGACTAAAGCAAAATTAGAAGGTTATTTGTCTGAGAAGGGTATGGAATTCCTCAGACTTCTCCAAGAGATTTATTCCGTTACTGACGGTGAGTGGGGAGCATTAAACACCTTAGGAATATACGAGGAACAGCGTCTCGGCAAACAGATGACCGCAATCGCACCGGAGTTGCTGAAAAAGGGGAGGGTAGTGGCGACAGCCACCTACGTCCCCCGCGTTGTGATGACAATGTATGAGCTTTGTCATGAATTGGCACGTCATTCATCATATCTTGAGATTACAGCTTCTGAAGGGAGACAGTTTAATCCGATGCTCCGTTTCTTCACCACTGATTCAACCTATATCAAATATCTTGACCACGGCAAATGGCTAAAGGCTTACGATTCTTTTGTAGCTGAAAATGTTCCCGGCGCTCCGGCTCAATCCATGTTTACAAAAGAGATGGAAATTGAAAAGATGAAGAAACTGACGCTCGATATGTATGGCGTGGTTCAATCTCTTCCCGCAGCCCAATTGGCTTGGCATCCGGAAAAATGGTTCTCTGAATCTGAATACCGCACATGCTGGGAAGCCGGCAATCTGAAACACTATTACCAAAGATCTGCAAATAAGTTTTCATCAATTCCTGCGACGAGTGCCCGGACATTATTACAAGACATCATCAACACTACCGACTCTGCGGCAAACGGAAATTATAAAAATATGGTAGGGAAACTCCGCTTCGGACACGCCGAAACCGTAATTCCCCTTTTCGCCCTCATGAAACTCCCCGGTTGCTATTCTCCGGAAGGAAATGCAAATGAAATTTCAGACATATGGAGAGATTGGAAGGTGTCGCCGTTAGGAGCAAACCTATTGATCTCCGTATTAAAAGACAAAACAGGTAAGACATATGTTGCTATCCGGCTGAACGGGGAGTGGATTTCTTTACCTTATAAAACCGGTTCTGGAAGCATAACAGGAAAAGTGATTCCATGGAAATATCTGAAGACACAATGGCAATCATATTGCAATGCAATCCGAGATAACAAGTAATATGGCATAAAACAAGACCTCCGATATCAGGATTCTGATCCGGAGGTCTTATTGTATTCGGTCTAAAGTCTTAAGCTTCAACTTATTTTTAAACCATAAACTTTAAACTATAAACTATATCTTCCAGTTTCTGCAAGCGAAGACAGAGTCAATAAGTCAGAATAGGTTCGAGTTCTTTTGCCTGCTCAATCATTCTCTCAAGCTCCGACACTGAAGGAACCCTATTGCAGAGATTCTTCTTGTCGTTTATCTCCACAAGTTTCGGCTGCAAGTTGGCAGCTACACGATGACGAAATTCTTTGACAGTGTCTACCCCGGCAGCTTCAAGAAGTTCAGCAAATTGCCCGGCAACCCCTTTCACGCGAAACAGATCAGCATGATTAGCCCATTTCAAAATCAACTTTGGACTGATACCGGTTTCTTCAGCGAGTTTTTCACGACCCTTCGGAGTCGCGGCTTTCTTTAGAAGGTCATCAGTGGTCTTAACACCGGCTTCTTCAAGTTTACGTGCGTAGCTTTCACCAACACCTTCGATTTCTATAATCTTGTATGACATAATTAAGATTTTAATAAGGTTTTTATTTCCCAGCAGCAACTCTCTGATGTGCCACTTTGATTATAAACATTTTATATCCTTCTATTGTTGCCGTAAGCCAACACAACAATTATTCAGGATATCATGATTTCTTCATTCGGAAATATTCAAGAATCAGTCTAAAATTAAAATTTTTTGAAAAATTTAATTTTTTTGTGAACAAAACGAACCTCTAATTTGTCTTAATATCAGAAAATCGTTTCATGATGTTAGGTTAGTTCGAAAAAGTATTGAAAGCGGTCGATGTGAATCGGCCGCTTTTCATTGAACCAATATGAAAGTTTAAACGTATAAATATAACCGGATTATTGTTTAGTCCGGAATCAGTTACGTAACAAATAATCAAGCTTTATGGAAAACACAAACAAACAATCGGCTGCTGCTTTTGCCGATGCAAAGCAAGCAATGCTTGAAGACATGAAAGAACGGGGCATCGGTGCCGTGATATGGGACAATGCAACCGCCGGATTCCATTTCCTTCCGGAAGTGGTATGCCACTCAAAAAAAGAGCCGGATAAAACCCGTGTGGCTCAAGTAATGGGTGTCTACCGCTACAAGGATGTATTATATCTAATCGAAGAAGACCGCGCTCCCATAAAATTTAAAGATTTCTGGAATCCGGACACGGAAGCCGCGCCCACAGTCGTGACATTAACCGAAGACATCGCCATAAAAGATCTCGGTGATCCCGAGGCTGTGAAAGGTTATACAGTTCAAGGCACTCTTGAAGAGTGGACAGCTATCGCCGACTGCTATTTCGAAGCACTTGCCGAAGCATAACTATCATACAGCTGCAATAAAACAAATTGACAACACCGATTATAATATTAAGCCAACAATCTGCACTATAGTGCAGATTATTGGCTTAATATTTACAATTTATATCATTTTGCAATAACACTCTGCTATATCAACTAAAAAATATTTTAAAATTATCATCAAATTTAAAAGTATATATTAATTTTGCGCCACAAATTTATTGGTCATGAAATATCAAGAAATACTCGAATCTATCTGTCGGGACGTGCAATCATTGGCAGGACTGGGTAAACAAGCTGACTATATACCCGCACTTGCTAAAGTAAATCCTGATCAATTCGGTATATGCATCCATTCTATCCATGGAGACATTTATTCGGAAGGCGATGCCGATGTTCCGTTTTCTATTCAAAGTATATCGAAAGTTTTCTCCCTTGCCATCGCTCTAAATCTTATGGGAGACGATTTATGGGAAAGAGTGGGCAAAGAACCGTCCGGCACATCATTTAATTCACTAATTCAGCTTGAAGCGGAACATGGGAAACCGCGCAATCCGTTCATAAATGCCGGGGCTATAGTTGTGGCAGACATACTTTTAGAGAAGTTACCGAGCCCTAAAGAAAATTTCATCGAATTTATCCGGGAATTATCCGGCAATCCACATATCGACTACAATGAGGAAGTGGCACGTTCGGAACGTGAAAAAGGTTATCTCAACGCAGCGATAGCTAATCTTCTAAAATATCACCATAATCTTAATGGAGAAATAGAAGAAGTACTTCATTTCTATTTCCTTTTATGTTCAGTTGAAATGTCGTGTAAAGACCTTGCAAAAGCATTCCTCGCTTTCGCAGACCACAAAACCCATTTCTCATACCATGGCGTGGACCTTACATCATCACAAGTGAAACGTATCAATGCAATAATGCAGACATGCGGATTTTATGATGAAGCCGGTGAATTTTCTTTTCTTGTCGGATTGCCTGGGAAAAGTGGGGTAGGAGGCGGAATAGCTGCCGTGTATCCAATGAGATACTCAGTGGTGGTCTGGTCTCCGAGATTAAATCAGAAAGGCAACTCTATAATGGGCATGAAGGCACTCGAACTGCTCACCACAAAGACCCGTGAGTCCATATTCTGAAATCTCAATATAAAACAAAATAATCATCATAAAATCGGCTTATTTCATAAGCCGATTTTTATTTTTATCCTAATTTATCTCAAAAAAATGCCATAATTAAGCATTTTAACATTTCAAGAACGTGTTTTTAACGTTTATAAATTGCGAATTATTAGTTTTTTTCTCTAAATTTGCATATCTGCAAGTTTTAGGTCAGTTTTATGTCCTTAATCTTGTAGATCTAAAGTTCAAGTAGATTCAGAAGTACCTACATACGCAAGTTGATAACTGCTTCGAAGCGATTAAGTCATTAAAGTTGTGAAACTATCGATTATAATTGCTTTTCCGGAGACCGTATCTCTTATCTTGTGAAAGAGGAGAGGTCATTCTTATCATACATTTATGTTTGGTAAGGATATGTTTCCACTGAATTTATACTTGAATTTTGGTTATGGGAGGATGCTGTTTTTGTGAAAAAAGCGCCATCCTTTTCCATGCCCGGACTGTCCGTTTTCCGTTGTCTGTTGAATTATGCATTCTGCATTATGCACTATGCATTATCACGACTGATGTCCCGAAGAAAGCGCCATGTCCATGAAAACAATTCAGAATTGATAAGGATAAAAAATATTGGCAATCTTCTGATTGCCAATATCCTTAAATTACCGAAGAATAATTATCAATTATCAATTATGCATTATGCATTAATCCTCGATATCCACTTCAAAATCATCGCCGAATAGATCGTCGTTGTCTCCGGTCTGGTCTGCAGAAAAGTCATCGTCCATATCTCCAGCCCCTTCATCGGAGTCTGAATCAGAACGGGTTGATTCTTTTCCGGGAAGGAAAGGATTGATGGTCTTGTTTCGTGCCTCCTCTCGCTTTGCATTGAGAGTCTCCATAATTTTCTTTTCAAGCTCGGCTGCAAGCTCTTTATTATCCTTGATCACACGCTTCACAGCATCGCGGCCCTGGCCAAGTTTGTTGCCGTTGTATGAGAACCAGGCACCGCTTTTCTTCACAATGCCATATTCCACAGCCATATCAATAATCTCGCCAGCCTTTGAGATTCCCTCGCCAAACATAAGCTCGAACTCAGCCTTCATAAACGGAGGAGCAACCTTGTTTTTAACAACCTTAACCTTCACAAGTCGTCCGATTGCCTGTTCCCCCTCTTTAATAAATGAGGAGGGACGGATCTCAAGCCGTACGGAAGCATAGAATTTCAAGGCGTTACCACCGGTAGTAGTCTCGGGATTTCCGAACATTACACCGATCTTCTCTCGGATCTGATTGATGAAAATACAGCAGGTGCGCGTACGGGAAATCGAACCTGTCAGCTTGCGCATTGCCTGGCTCATAAGACGGGCATGAAGACCCACATTCTTGTCGCCCATTTCCCCCTCTATCTCAGCTTTAGGAGTCAATGCCGCCACAGAGTCGATCACGAGGACATCGATCGCTCCCGAATTAATAAGCTGTTCGGCTATGTCGAGAGCCTGCTCACCGTTGTCAGGCTGGGCTATCCATAGATTGTTTACATCCACGCCAAGTTTTTCCGCATAGAAACGGTCAAACGCATGTTCTGCATCTATGATGGCACATATGCCCCCCTGACGTTGTGCCTCTGCAATAACATGAATTGCAAGTGTGGTCTTACCGGATGATTCCGCACCATAGATCTCGGTGATTCTGCCACGCGGCAGACCGCCCACGCCGAGAGCGAAATCAAGACCGATAGAACCTGTGGAGATGGTCTCCACATCCTGAACGGCATCATCACCAAGACGCATCACCGTACCGGTGCCGAAATCTTTTTCAAGATGTGCCATTGCCACTTCAAGAGCCTTCTTTTTCGCGTCCATATCGCTGATACGTCCCGCAGAAGGTGCAGCAGCCGCTTTTTTCTTTGCCATATATCGTAGTTTTATTTGTTTTCTTGGATTATTTTATGCAAAGTTAATAAAATGAATGGCTAAAGTCATAATTTTTCGCCATTTAAATCACCACGTATCGCATTAAATATTCTTAACACGTAGCCCATGACTGCAAAATATTTGCAGTCATGGGCTGTAACGCCTTAATCACCACTATTTTTCTTAATTTTCGGATAGGTTGTCGACTTTTTAAGTGCAATTTGTATGTATATTTTAGGAATATTGGCAATAAACGAAATTTAAACCACATAAAGCGTTATATAAATGCTACAAAATTTGTAACTTTGCAACCATTTCAAATTTCGAATTTATGAAACCCGAAATTTCACACCGTGGCTACGAGATGCCTTCGTCGCCTATCCGCAAACTTGTTGGCGCCGCCCGCGATGCCGAACGTAGAGGCACGCATGTATACCGTCTCAACATCGGGCAGCCTGATGTCCCCACTCCTCCGCAGGCAATAGAGGCGCTACATCATATCGACCGTAAGGTGCTTGAATATTCACCCTCCGAAGGTATTGAATCCCTTCGTTATAAGATGTCGGATTATTATGCACGTTTCGGAATGGACATAAACCCCGATGAAATAATCATCACATCCGGGGGGTCGGAGGCTGTGCTTTTCGCCTTTATGGCATGTCTCGATCCGGGCGACGAGATAATAATTCCCGAACCTGCATACGCCAACTATATGGCATTTGCTATTTCTGCCGGCGCGGTGATCAAAAGCGTGAACGCGAATATCAACGACGGATTCCGTCTGCCCCCGGTGGAAGACTTCGAGGCTCTTATCACGCCCCGCACCAAAGGTATCCTGATATGCAATCCCAACAACCCTACCGGATACATCTATTCCAAGGAGGAACTGATGAAAATAGCGGAAATTGTAAAGAAACACGACCTGTTTCTTTTCTCCGACGAGGTTTATCGTGAATTCTGCTATACCGACACACCCTTCATCTCGGCGATGTCATTGCCGGGTATAGAGGAGAATGTGGTGCTCATCGACTCCGTGTCGAAACGATATAATGAATGCGGCATCCGCATAGGCGCCCTTGTCACCCGCCACAAGGAATTACGTGCCAATGTCATGAAATTCTGTCAGGCTCGCCTCAGTCCTCCGCTTCTCGGTCAGATTGTTGCCGAAGCATCTATCGACACACCGGAAGACTATATGAAGTATGTCTACGATGAATATCTGAATCGCCGTAATTTCCTTATCAAACGTCTGAACGAGATACCCGGAGTATATTCCCCGATGCCGATGGGTGCATTTTATACGGTTGCGTCTCTTCCGGTAGAGGATGCCGACCATTTCTGCAAATGGGTGCTCGATGAGTTCAGTTATAACGGTCATACGGTGTTTATGGCTCCCGCCTCAGGATTCTACACCACCCCCGGAGAAGGGAAGAATCAGGTGCGCCTTGCATATGTGCACAATGTGGACTATCTCGCCGGTGCTCTCGACACCCTCGAGGCAGCCCTCGCTGCCTACAACGCCCGCTGATCACTTATCACATATATGCTAAAACGAGAATGGATTTTGCTCCATTCTCGTTTTAGCATATATGTGCAATTCTTAATTGATGTGTTAACAAAATAAACATATCAATCTTATCTATCGGCACGCATCAATAGATGCGGGAGAATGCATATCCGAAACGTTCACGGGCAGCCCTCTCAAGCTCCTCGCGGAATTGAGGCGCGGCAATAGAAATCATCAGTTTGGCCCGTTCGGCAAGATTTTTACCCCTGAGATTCACTGCTCCATATTCTGTCACAATATAATTGGTCTGGAATCGTGTAGTGACCACCCCCGCTCCCTCCGTAAGGACAGGCTTGATCTTGTTCACACCCTTTGCCGTGGTAGACAGCATTGCAAGGAAAGACATCCCTCCCTCGCTTTTAGAACTGCCATAGACAAAATCATGCTGACCGCCTACCCCTGAGAAAATCTTCTTTCCGATAGAATCGGCACATACCTGACCCGTCAGATCTATTTCAAGGCATGAATTGATCGACATCACTTTAGGGTTTTGAGCGATGGTGTAGGGGTTGTTTGTCCATGCCACATCTTTAAACACCACATCCTCGTTTTTATCCAGGTATTTATACAATCCCTTTGATCCTAAAGCCAGAGATGCCACAGATTTCCCCGGCATCACTTTCTTCAAGGAATTGTCTATAATCCCTTTCTCAAGCAATGGGAGAACTCCGTCAGTCATTGCCTCCGTGTGAAGCCCGAGATGCTTATGATTGCCGAGGGCACGGATCACAGCATTAGGTATACCTCCCACACCTATCTGGAGTGTGGCTCCATCCGGTATAAGTTCGGCTATATAGTTACCGATTTTTATTTCCTCATCGGTAGGAACCGCCGTAGGCACCTCCACCAACGGCTCATCAACCTCCACGGCAGCTGCAAGTTGCGATAAATGTATCACGGCATCCCCCGGAGTGAAAGGCACATGAGGGTTTATCTGGGCTATGACCCTGTCTGCACATTCCACAGCACTCGTGGCGAGGTCTGCGGATACCCCGAAGCTGACCTCTCCATTTTCATTCGGAAGGGAACAATTTATCAGTGCAACGTCCACACGGCATGTCCCGTCGCGAAAAAGGTCGGGCACCTCTCCGAGAAATCTCGGAGTCATCGTGCCATACCCCTGGGCTATCCATTCACGGAATGCATTTGAGACAAAGAAGGAATCTATCAGAAATGAATCCTTATATTTTGGCTGGCATAGGGGAGACTGTCTTTTCGCCACGGCAAATCCGGAATAGACAATGACATCGCGGAGCTCGTCGCCACGGTTTGCCATCGCCTCAACCAGAACTTCCGGAATTGACGTGGAGCCTTGCAAATAGACATGGTCGCCGCTCTCTATCAATTTGACAGCCTCCTCAGCCGACATATATTTATATTTCATAAGTTGTGAGTCTTGAGTTGTGAGTTGTGAGATTTTAGTTGTGAGTGCTTAGTTTTGAGTTGAGGCAATACTATATTCTCACAACTCAAAACACACGACTCACAACTGAATTATCAATTAAACATGGTCTGCATGGAATCTGCCGAGGAAGGTGTCAAGCCGGTCAAAAGTCTCTTCATCAGGAATCATCGACACACAGACCCTAACTCCGTCGCGTGTGCTACCGGTGGAATCAAGAGTGATGGTGGCAACACCATAGCGCAGGAGTTCACTCTGCAACTCGCTTCCGCTCATACCTTTATAGCCGGCAGTAAAAAAGAAACCGTCTGAGATCGGTTGGTCACCATCCTTCTCATATACGATATGAAAGCCATTGCGCAGAAATATCTCCTTTGCCTTTGCCGCCTTTCGGGCATATTCGCTGCAATGGTCAACGAAATTAAGCTCACCCTTCACAGCAGCCTCCATCATCGCAGCCAATGCATATTGAGCTGAATGTGCAGTACCCGAAGATGAGCAATAAAGCACACCGTAGATATATGCATCGCCAAACGCAGGCATCTCAAAGAAACTTTCAAAGTATGGATAATGACGGTCGTATACCTTATCTCCCATGCATACCACGGCTATACGCTGACCGGCATAGCTGAATATCTTTGAGCCCGAAAGCATCAGGATATAATTGTCGGTATAATTGGCGACGGTAGGAACGTATGGAGGCTCATACGGGGTGCTTATATCTTTCCTGAAATCCATACCTAAATAGGCAAGGTCTTCAAGAACGATCACGTCATATTTGGTGGCGAGACGCCCGATTATCTCAAGTTCCTCCTCAGTGAGGTTTGTCCATGCCGGGTTATTGGGGTTACTGTAAATCAGTCCTGTCACATTCCCTTCTTTCAATACACTCTCAAGTTTATCCTCAAGCGCCTTTCCTCGATAAGAATAAATATCGAACGATACCTGTTTTATGCCTAACAGTTTCGCCTGATGGCGTTGAGCCGGGAAACCGGGGTTTATAAAGAGCATAGTGTCTTTGTCCGGAAGCCTCATCGACAGAAGAAGCATCATGGTGAAACTCGCCTGCATCGAACCGACGGTCGGGACAACACATTTTTCCGGGATATCGATATTCATGAAAGCTTTCACGAAATCTTTTGCGGCATGCTTAAGCTGAGGAATTCCGGCAATATTGGGATACTTGTTCGCGATTCCGGCACGCAATGCACCGATTTCAGCCTCCACACCCACTGTCTCGGAATTCAATCCCGGATTTCCTATCTCGAGATGCACCATGGCGTCTTCCGCCTCGCGCTCGAGTTCCACTGCAAGGGCACATATCTGACGGATAGTGGCTGAAGAAAGATCGATGATTGAAACTTTGCGGATTGCATCCGCCATAAGGTCTGAACTTATCGGAAACATGACGTCAGGAATTTAAAGTTCGTGATTTAAGCAGATCTTCAGTATATTTTCTTCCAGCCTTGAAAGCGCCAATATTGCTCTCCACAATTTTTACTCCTTTCTTAGAGAAAAGATTAGCGATGGCTTGCTCTATTTCTTCCGTTTTAAGGTCGATGAAAGGAGAAGCGGCACCTAAAAGCACCATATTTGAGCTTCTCGGTGACATCAGGGATTTTGCGGTTTCATCCATATTGAAAGCAACCACATTTCCACAATCCTCAAGTTCCGATTCGACTTCAGACATTTCCGGATAGTTGTCGATGTTGACGAAAGGATTTGTATTGGTCACGATCCACCCCTCTTTCGAGAGATATGGCACATAGCGAAGAGCTTCCATAGGTTCGAGCGACACTATAAGGTCGGCACTCCCATAAGGGATGAGATCGGAATGGATCGGTTCGGAACTGATTCTCAGATTCGATTGCACATCGCCGCCACGCTGGCTCATGCCGTGCACCTCAGCCTGCTTGAGGTATAAATTTTCTTTCAATGCGGCGGCTCCGAGTATTGTGGCGATTGTCAGAATCCCCTGACCTCCCACGCCGGCAAGGATTATATCGGTTTTCATATTTTAGATTTAGATTTAAGGTTAGGGAATTATGATTTCTTTGCCGAGGCATGGCGGCGTGCCGTCTGTATGCACTCTCTGCGCGACACTATAACCGACAGTCCCTGATATTCAATTTCTTCTTTAAACAGCTTCACCATTTCATCGTGATTCTTGGGCAGCGAATCAATCGTGCGGACATGCTCCGGAAGCGCCCCGAGCCCAAGACAGATCTCCTCAAGCTTACCTGTGCCTTGTGAATCCTGACCACCCGTCATGCCGGTGGTAAGATTGTCTGATATAATGACTGTTATAGGGGAGTTTTCATTTATGGCATCCAACAATCCCGTCATGCCACTATGGGTGAAGGTGGAGTCGCCGATAATAGCCACGGCTGGATGTTGCCCGGCATCTGCGGCACCCTTCGCCATTGTGATAGAAGCACCCATGTCGACAACCGTGTCGATAGCATTAAATGGCTTGAGGAAACCAAGCGTATAGCAGCCGATATCGCCGAATACTTTCGGATTCACATTGCTTTCAAGAGCCTCGTTGAGGGCACTGTAGACATCCCTGTGCCCACATCCCTGACATAATGCGGGAGGACGTGCAACCACCTTTTCAGACACACTCTTCTTTTCCACATCTTTGATGCCGGAAATTGCCGGGGCTATCTTCGCCATGGTGGCTTTCACATCGTCGGGAGTAAGCTCTCCGTCACGGACCACGTCGCCAGAAAGTTTGCCGTATATTTTCTTACCGACGTCTAAAAGTCCACGCAATTTTGATTCGATAAACGGCTGACCTTCTTCAAGCACAAGCAGGGAGTCGCAGGAATCATAAAGCTGCCTAATCAATTTTTTAGGCAACGGGTATTGGCTCACTTTGACAGTGGGGAAGGGAATATTACCTGAAAACGCCTCCTTAAGATAATTATAGGCTATGCCGCTTGCCACAATTCCGATTTCATGACGCGGTGCCTCCTCATAACGATTGAACGGTGATTTCTCGGAAGCCTTTACAAATTTTTCGAAATCAGCTATAAGCTGGCGGTTGCGTACTTTCGATACCGCCGGCATAAGCACCCATTGTCTCGCATTCTCAGGATAGGTTACGCCATTTTCTTCGGCAGGCGATTCCTCCACTTCCACAACAGCTCTCGAATGGCTCAGGCGCGTCACAAATCTAAACAATAGAGGGATATTCAGATTTTCAGACAATTCGAATCCGTAGGAAGCCATGTCATAAGCTTCCTGCTGATTTGAAGGCTCAAGAGCAGGTATCATCGCGAAATCTGCATAGAAACGAGAGTCCTGTTCATTCTGCGAAGAATGCATGCCGGGATCATCGGCAGCTACAACCAACAGGCCGCCATTGGCTCCTGTCATGGCAGAGTTTACAAACGGGTCGGCGGCAACGTTTAGCCCAACGTGTTTCATGGATACGAAGGCACGCTTGCCACAAAATGACATACCGAGAGCCTCTTCCATGGCGGTCTTTTCATTTGACGACCAATGGGAATGTACCCCTCGTCCCTTTGCGACAGGATTTGACTGCACGAATTCCATTATTTCCGTAGATGGGGTGCCCGGATAGGCATAAGCACCTGAGAGACCGGCATTGATAGTGCCTAAGGCGAATGCCTCATCTCCCAGTAAGAGTTGTTTCATTTTCATAGATAGCCAAACCTTGGGAGGTTTTTCAGATTTTAGGTTATAAATTAATGTTGCAGATTTTCATCCGTTCCGGCTCTGCAAATATACAAAAACAATTCGTAATTTATATAATTTATGGGCACTAATATTTCGCAAGCCTGCAAATAATCCATTATCCACTAAATTTCAAGACAAAATCACCAATAAGATTGTCATGATAGAGACATCGAACCATGACATCTACATTTTTATTTTGAAATAATAGCGTTTTTCAAATTGCAAGATACTCCTTACTTCTTAACCAAATACCAACTCTATACCCTAAATGTTCACTTCGCGAACATTGAATTATTTATATAGCGCTACGACATCTTCAGGCAACATGATTGCACCTCCATTTCCAATTGCTTCACTCTCTTCAAAATCCAATGGTTTAGTTTTTAGGAAGAGTACCGGTACTATAATTTTATTTTTCGCGAAAGGCAAAAGGGATGCTTTTCTTGTTATTTCAGCAAGAAGATGTCTGCTGTTTTCAGCTGCCGTCCATTTACATTCACCCACAAGAAGATATTTCTTGTCAAAAGATTCACACACAACGTCCAATTCAATTTGTTCGGGATTGTTTTCTTCATTAATAATTGATCCCCACCATCTGCAAGCCTTACCGTAAAGCACATTGTTGACAATATTACCCGTCACGGCATTCCTACAAATTCTCTCCCATTGCATGCCGACATATTTTGAGAATTGCGCTTTCAACATCTCTTCAATCGGCAGCCGGCGGTCAAGCTCGATAAATGATCGGTTAGGCACTACAAATTGAAAATAAAAAGCCAAAAACGGGTCTGCAATTTTGTAAAGGCTTTTCTTACTATTCTTCTCATCCACTCCAAACGGCACCTCCTTTTCGAGGAAACCTAAATCTATGAGTTTTTTCAAAGGTCGGGAAAGATTCGTAGCCGGTTCATTACAACGTGCCGCTATTTCGGAAAGACGATTAGAGCCGGCGCCGACAAATGACATAATGGTAGAGGTTTTTACCGTGTCTTTAATATCATCTTGAAATAACTTAACCGGCTCTTCGAATAATGGGGCGTTTACTGAAAAAACATTCCGCCATAAAGCTTGACTCAAAGATGACCTGTGTTCCCTAAGTTCCCAGTAACGTGGCACGCCTCCCCAGATTGCATAGTCTTCCACAGCATCTACAGAATCAAGTCCAAGAGCTTCCTCTATAAATGGCAGACGCAACGGTGTAAGTTTCATGATTTCATCCGCTCTTCCATATAGAGGGGCAGACGAATCAAGAAACAAACCATACATCATGTTTTGTGATGATCCGCATAATATAAGATTATATTTCAACTGCTTATTATCTATTAATTTCTGAATCACCGATGGAAGTTCCGGTGATTGCTCCACAAGATAAGGGAATTCATCAAGACACAGAGTGAACCTCTTTTCAGCACGATAATTGGCTGCAAGAAAAATCGATTCCCAATCCGGATATGAAAGTTTATCGAAATCAGGGAAAACCTGAGAAAACATCTTTGATAATAACACTCTCTGATGCTCACCCTCTGAACGATCTGCAAGAAAATAGATATCATTGTCGGAAATCACCCTTTTTATAAGGGTAGATTTTCCCAAACGTCGGCGTCCGTATACTACCACTAATGCCGTACCTTCCTTACTGATAGCTTCTTTAAGCCGTTCTGTCTCCTCTTTTCTATCTACAAACTTCATATCTAAAATTATTATGCTCTGCAAACATAATGTTTTATGAGCATAATTCCAAATTTTTCTTCTATATTTTCAGAAAATTTAAGAGTATGCTTGCTTTTGGCATAGGTTAGTATTTAGAAAGAGTTTTTGAGGTTGTTTTGAGACTGAGTGAAGGAGTTATGGATCATATAAATATGCCTATAATTATATTTAAGTGCAATAATTGAGGATAACATTAAGCATAGTTATATTTATAACCGAATCTGAATTCCTCCTTCTGATGGAAGATCTGTTCCCCCAATAAATTCCTTTTGGGTCAAGCACCGACATCCGATTCAACAAAACAACAAAGGATTGGACAGACCAGAGCACCAAAGAACAGGAATGATTGATAGAACAAAAGTACAAAAGAACAAATGGGATCAAGAGGGTCTCCATGCCAGATCCATCCCCGACTCCTCACAAAAAACATTATGCAGCCAAAACATAATGTTCCAGCCGCATAATATCATATTCCATAAAATAACCTTGCCATCAATAAATATTTTTATAAATAGAAAATTTTTATTAGACATATTGTGTTGAAAAACATAAAATAATGGTAATTTTTATCTCTCCCCGACTTTACCGGTTCGATAGAACCCTGGTCATCATATTTATCCTATTCTATGGAACCCTTAGTCATAACACCTATCCGGTTCTATGGGGCTTTGGTCGTAATACTTTTCCTGTTATATGGGACTCTGGTCGCAATATTTACCCTGTTCCATGGGGCTCTTGTCGTAATATTATCATGTTCTATAGGACACAATAAATCTTTGCCAAAATCATTATCTATATTTTTAATATTTCTTCCATCCGATTTTACTTTATAAATTGAGTACCAATTCTTAATGGTTTAAATATAAAATACAACTTTAAATGTAAATTCACGTTATACAATAAAATACAAACACAATCAATTTATTATGGCAAGACCAATCAAAGAAACGCCCATCTTATATGGATCTGATGGCCGCCGGTTTGAAGAGAGAATGAAAAATCCTCCAAAAGTTTCATCCGAAAAAAAGGAACAGATTCGTAAATCGTATGAAACTGTCATGAAAATGATGGTGAATTAGTCATGACTCGAGAAGAATTTCAAGAAAAATGCATCATAAGAAGATTGAAAGCAGGCGACTCGGTGTCATCTTTTTCAGGATGGAAATGGAAGAGTGGGAAGACTGATCATGTTCCGGGAGTGTCTGCGTAATGGTTATGTGCCGTTCATCATCACTGATGAACTCAAGATGTATTATTACAACGGACTACACAACTGGCCCCGAATCAAGGGATATCTGCTGGATACCTGTCTCACGGCACAAGATTACTTCAAACTGCTGCTTGATAAATTCCGGATCAAATATGACAATTAACTTGTAAGAAAGGACAATCTGCGATCGAGCAAACTGTCCTTTCTTTATTTGAATTAGTAAGTAGCAATTATTAATTAGCAATTAATTAAGTCTTAAATTACTAATTAATAATTGCTCATTGCCTAAGGTCAGACGTTGAAGCGGAAGTGCATGATGTCGCCGTCGTTGACAACATATTCCTTACCTTCAACCGACATCTTACCGGCTTCTTTCACGGCGTTCTCCGAACCAAGGTTCACGAAATCGTCATATTTGATCACCTCCGCACGGATAAATCCCTTTTCGAAATCAGTGTGGATAATACCTGCAGCCTGCGGTGCTTTCGTGCCGCGTAGGAATGTCCAGGCGCGCACCTCGTCAGGTCCGGCTGTGAAATATGTCTGAAGGTCGAGTAGAGCGTATGCAGCACGGATCAGGCGACTTACGCCACTCTCCTTTAAACCTATCTCCTCAAGAAATTCGGCACGTTCTTCGGCAGTTTCCAGTTCGGCGATGTCGCTTTCAGTGGCTGCGGCAACAATCATGATCTGGGAAGAATCTCCCTTCAAAGCCTCCTTTACCTGCTCCACATATTTGTTGCCCTCAACAGCGGAGGCATCGTCTACGTTGCAGACGTAGAGCACCGGTTTGTTGGTGAGAAGGAAAAGATCGTGGGCGAAACGCTGCTCGTCTTTCGACTCAAACTGTACACTACGCGCCGGCTTCCCCTGTTCGAGAGCCTCCTTATATGCCTTGAGCACCTCAGCCTGAAGTTTTGCAACCTTGTCGCCGCCTGTCTGTGCAGCCTTGAGGGTCTTTGCGAGACGGGAGTCTACTGTCTCAAGATCCTTTAGCTGAAGCTCATAGTTGATGATCTCCATGTCGCGCACAGGGTCTACATTCCCGTCGACATGGGTGATATTGTCATCGTCGAAACAACGCAGCACATGGAGGATAGCGTCTGTTTCACGGATATTTGCAAGGAATTTGTTGCCGAGACCTTCACCTTTCGACGCACCTTTCACGAGTCCTGCGATATCGACAATTTCGACAGTGGCTGGAACCACACTACGCGGATTGCACATCTCCACAAGTTTATTGAGACGTTCGTCGGGCACTGTGATCATACCCACGTTAGGCTCGATTGTACAGAAAGGGAAGTTAGCTGACTGAGCCTTGGCGTTGCTCAGACAGTTGAATAGGGTGGATTTGCCGACGTTGGGCAGCCCCACTATACCGCATTTTAAAGACATTATTCTTACCTATTTATTAATTTATTGCAAAATTAATAAATAAGAGCCGATTCCCCAAAATGAGTTTAAAGTTTATGGTTTAGGGTTTATAGTTGAGGGTTGAGAACCGAGGATTGAGGATTGGAGATTCATCCTTTCGTTACAAATAATTCTTAAACTATAAACTCTAAACTATAAACGATTATAATCACCAGGGCACGTTGCCGGTACGGGTGTAAAGATAGGTCACCACCCGACCGCCATTTGTCTGCCACTGTAGCCATAGGCTGTTTTCTCTGTCTGTAAACCAATAAGCCATCGTGGAAGCTCCCCCTGATTCGTATTGAATATTTATCTGATAATTCGTGGTGTTTGAATTGGAACGCTGGCAATAATAAGCCATATCTTCCGAAAGGGGTTGGGAATTGTGGTAATAATAATATCTTCCGTGACCTCCGCCATAAAAATCAAGATAGTTAGTGTCATATCTTCCCACAGGCGTGGAATTAGCCTGCACGAGTTCCCATGCCCCTTCAAGACGTGTGTCATAAAAATAATTTGATCCCCAACCGGGAGGAGGGGAGTAGGGCCAGTAATCGTCGTCAGCACAGCTGTTGAGCAACAAAGCGCTTCCTCCCGCAATGCATGCGAGAGTCAAACCGATCAAAAAAGAATACCTTTTCATAATTTTGAATGTTGAATTTTGAATGTTGAATTTTAGTCAGATCTCCGTTGTTTGTTGTATGTTTTATGTTGCATGAAGGTTTGCAGAGCAAGCTCTCTCTCAACCTACAACTTAAAACCTACAACAAATCATTCTACTCATAACTCCGGAAGTATCTTCAGATTGTCGTGGGCATTGAAGCGATAGCGGGCGGAAGTGCCGTCTGTGATATTTTCTACGGTATAGACATAGTCTCTCTTGTCAAGATCACAATGTTTTGATTCCGAGTAAGCTGCATCTACCGCATCTTCGAGGGCATGGAATCCGGAGCCGGAGAATAAATCTATTTCCTTGCCATCGAAACAAATCTTTATATTGACCTGATCCTCAGGTCTTATCCTGTTATGCATCATAGCCATATAATTTTATAGCTATAACGCCCCTGCTCCGATTTAGTTTAATCGTTGTCCGTTGCCCGATTTCCGTTGTCCGACTTCCATCAAAAGGATTGAGATTGTCTCCTGAATACATGTGCTCTTTGCCGGAGGCATAAATTAAATCCCCTTTGCATAACCGACCACTTAATCCAGAGGTTATGCAAAGGGGATTTCTTAGATTGTCGGGGTAAGATACTTTTATTTTCTTTCCTTTGTAGGCAGACAGATCCGCAAATACCCAATAATCCGGATAGTCAGACGCCAGTCGGATATCAAGTGGCATAGGGGATTCCCCTGGGATCTCCACATTGAAACGGACCCTCTCACACTTGTGGGAAACAGGGATGTTAAGATAGTGTTTTGTAACTTTAAATGTTGTCTCCGCAGCCATTGCCGTGAGCATCGACAAGACAAGACAACCTGCCGATATTGTATTTCTTGTGTTCATTGGTATTAATAATATTGATTATTTAAGTTTCGCAAGCTCACTTAAAGTTTGGAAGTTAAGGGGTTAAAGGGTTATATGTATAGATAATATCTAACGAAGCCGGATATCTTTCCACAATTGGAGATTAACCTTTTAACCTTATAACCTCATAACCCTCAACTTTCGCAAGCGAAAGTTGAATTGATTATTGTTTATAGTGTGGTCTATAGAATTCATTCTTTCAGCCAGTTGTCCAATTCATATATGACCTGAGGATGATATTTGAATCCTGAATTATAACCCCAGCCGTGTCCTCCTGAAGGATATATATGCATGCTTACCGGAATGTTTTCTTTTATAAGAGATTCGTAGTAACGAAGCGAATTAGCTACAGGCACTATATCGTCGTCACCGCTCAAGACAACAAACGCCTTTGGAGTCTTGCCGCTCACTTGCTTTTCATTTGAAAACTCATCAACCAGATCAGACGATGGATTGTCTCCGAGGAGATTAATGCGTGATCCCTGGTGAGTAAAGGAGGCGTCCATGGTTATCACAGGATAAAACAGAATCTGGAAATCAGGTCTAAGTCCATCCACAGAATGTGTGGCTATTGTTGATGCAAGATGGCCGCCTGCAGAAAATCCCATGATTCCGACATCATCCGGATTGATCTTCCATTCGGCGGCATTGTCGCGCACTATCCTCATGGCTTTCTCTGCATCCGATATGGGAAGAGACCTGTCACCGTGAGGCATACGGTAGCTGACCACGGCACATGCGATTCCCCGTTCATTAAAAAACGGCGCCCAATCATACCCCTCATGATCCACGGCAAGACCACTGTAACCGCCACCGGGCAATATGACCACACATTTACCCGTGGCATCAGATTTCTCAGGTAAAAAAACTCTCATGACAGGATCGGCAATGTCTATCACCTCTCCCTTGGCAATTGCCGGCAATAGACTTATCGCCGCCAATGCAAACACTACGATTAAAGATTTCACTTTGCTATCCATCATAATTATATATTTATTTAGGGTGTTCAGAACGATGTTCCTAAAAACGGAGTTCAAAAACACCTAAAATTTATAAAAATCACGTGCTAAAATTTCTTGATTTTTAGCTAAAAATAGTACATTGAAAATTTGGATAATTCATTGATTTTTAGTAACTTTATAGTCTAAAAGATAATAATTTTCATCCTAAGAATCAATGAAAAAGTCAGACTCAAAACACCAAACGGAGACTCCCGAACAGGAACTCAAAAGACTCCGCAGAGAGAATGCTAAACTGAAGTCAAAACTTGCCGATGTCAAAGAGGCAGACAAGGCCAAGATTGCCGAGCTCAAGAGAGAGCTTAAAAAAAAAGAAGGGCCGAGACTCAGACTGACAGACGAACAATGCGAGCAACTTTCGAGCCTGTTCCCGGGCATCGATTTTCGCTCCAAGTAATGCTTCTGTGCATACTCATCTATACACGCACGGGGTGCGGCTTGCGCACCACCGTCAAGATACTCGGGATTTTCGAGGAGGTACTTGAAGGAGCCTGCGGCGAAGCGCCAAGCTACAACTCCGTGTCCAACTGGTTCAAGAAGCTGGGGCTCTCGATTTACGAGGAAGACCATCCGGTCAACTCCAAGTACGCAATCATAATGGATGAGAGCATAACCATAAACCGGGAGAAGCTGCTGCTGACGCTTGCCGTGCCCGCTGAACATAAAGGGCGCCCGACCAATCACGCCGACGTCAAGGTCGTCGGGATCCAGGTGGGCAAGTCATTCACGAAGGATGATGTGTCCGAAGAAGTCAAGCGGGTAGGACTGAATGTCGGGTGGTTGCCGGATTATGCAATCTCTGACCAAGGTCACAATCTCGTAGCCGGCATTGCCGCCGCCGAGATTCCCGCACATCGTGACATCAGCCACGCATTGGGCAACTGCATGAAGCATGTCTACGGAGAAGAGGATGATTTCAAGGAACTTACCACCAAACTTGGCAAGATAAGACTCCAGTACCACCTCACGGACAAGGCTTGGCTGCTGCCTCCGAACATGCGTACTATCGCAAGGTTCATGAACCTCGAGTGTTGGGTGACGTGGGCGACAAAGATGCTTGGCTGTTATGGCAACCTTGATGACAGGATGAAGGAAGCGTATGCGTTTTTATTGGATTACCAGGATCTCATAGGAGAGCTTGACGTATGCATAAAAGCCATACGGCATCTGGAAGTCCTTTGCAAGACCAAGGGATACTGTCGCGACACGCATTTCGAATGCATGCACTACATTCTGCGTAATGTCATAGGCAACGCAAACAGCCGCAGGGCAAAACTTGGCCTGGAGATGATGGACTACTTCCTGAAAGAAAGCATCCTCATCAAAAAGCTCCCGGATTATGCCCACAACATATCTTCCGACATCATAGAGTCTGATTTCGGCGTTTACAAGGACAAGCACTCAAAGAACAACCTTAGCGGTGTCACGAGCTCTGTCCTTATACTGCCGCTGTATCCAGTTATCTCTGACTATTCTACTGCTAAAGCTCAAGATTTCAAAGTACGCTTGGCCAATGTTAAACTCAGGGAGATAGAGGCTTGGGCCAAGAGCCATCTCTCTCCAAATTGGGCAATCGAACGGTCCAAAATGCTCAATAATGTGGGCTAATTTGGGAACATCGTTCTGAACACCCTAATATTTATTTAAGTTTCGCAAGCTCACTTAAGGGTTGGAGGTTAAAGGGTTAAAGGGTTATGTTTATTCATAATACTTAAGGCAGTCAGATATCTATCCATAATTGGAGATTAACCTTTTACCTTATAACCCTCAACTTCCGCAAGCGAAAGTTGAATATTTATTAATCATGCATTCTGAATTATTCTTACGGTTCCCAATTGTCGGTACGGAAGGGGACCAGGGGAAGATAGTTCCCGGCATGGAGGTTGCCGGGAAGGAAGTCTTTCCATCCGTAGCGCACAGCCACCGGATTCGGGACCTCCTTGCTTGATACAACCATTTCATTGGTTTGCCAATGAAGCCATACCGAATCTGCAGGATGAAACACTTTGTCAGGACCTGCGATCTCAAAACCTTCTATCATATAGTTGCGGCAGATACCGTCGCTCGGGGAATCGATAGCTACCCATGCAGCTCCATCTTTAAAAGTGTGACTTTTATAGCGTGGAGATATGATGGGGAATTGAGTTTTACCGTATGTCTTATTGAGGGCAAGTTCGGCGAGACGTTTGCCGGGAGTTGCCTTGTCGGCGGGATGTATGTTGAAACGTTCGTAAGGTTTCACAAGATCGTTTGTGCATATTATACCGGAATTCGGTATGATTTCAGTAGCTTTCCATTGAGCTTCGCGCAACAGGGGAGCCCACTGTTTGCCATCCGGTGAGCCATAGTCATAGGGAGCGATCTCCACACAGTAGAACGGTATGTCCCCTTCCCCGATTTCCTTGCGCCAATGTTCAACCATATTGGCAAGACGCTCCGGATATGTGTCGTGTGCTCCGACGTTCGAGCATCCCTGATACCAGATAATACCTTTATACGTATAGTCCTTCACAGGATTGAACATGGCGTTATACATCAGCAAAGGACGATGATAATGCACCATCTTCTCATGTTCTGCGGGATCAAGCGACACGTCGGGGTAAGTTTCAAGAATCTCGCGTGGCGTCCAGCTTTCCACTTTCGCCCCACCGTATGCGCAACGGACTATTCCCACAGGCACATCAAGCACATCTATCATTCGTTTTGCGAAATTCCAGGCGATGGCACTGAATTCTGGAGCTGTTTCCGGCGATGGGACCGCCCAGGAAGCGTTGATTGTGTCGAGAGGTGTATAGCTTTGGGTAAGAGGGACAGTATAAAATCTGATTCTGTTTGCCTGTTGTCGGGAGGAGGCGATTTCATCGTAGCCGTTTTCGATACAACATCCCGGAAACCCTTTCAGAGGCATTTCCATGTTTGATTGTCCGGAGGCGAGCCATACTTCCCCTATCAGAATGTTGGAAATGGTGATTGAGGAGCCATCGGTTATAGTCATGGTGTAGGGTGTGAAGCCACCTTCAGGAGTGTCGATGGATAGTTCCCACTTACCGGATTTATCGGCTTTTGTCTGATATGGGATATTATTCCATGATGGAGTGACAGTCACTTTCTCTCCAGGGTCGGCAGATCCGTATATACAGGCTTTCCCGTTCTGTTGAAGCACCATATTGTCAGTGACCATAGAACCGGGCACTACTTTGGCAATGCTCTCAGACACCGATACCGCTATTAACGTCAAGGCGAATATGCCACGTCCGAATTTGATTAAAAGTTTTCTCATGATAGTCAGTTTGTAGTTTCCTACAAATTTAATCAATTTAGCTTATAAAATAAAATCCGCAAGAGAGTTCCTTTGCGGATTTTATTCGTCAGTTTAGCTATTGATTTACCAGATTGAAGATGATTTACCAGATTGAAGACAATTTACGATAGCTTACGTCTTCAACGCCTGAAATCCGGTTGTAGCTTTCACGCGGAAACACCAGATTTGTCAGACACATCGTGCCGGTGGCATTCATGATCTCAACTGAAGAACGATCAACAAATACATGCAATTCCATTTCTTTGTCGTCACAATTGAATGGCGAGGAAATACTTGGGAGGGAGAACATATTGTTGAACCTCGTCTCGCCGGTAGTAGAAGTACGCTTCACAATCAATTTGCGGGCAGCCGCATTGACTTCTACTTCCATATATTGTCCGTAGGAATTTTCAAGCCGGAACACAGAATTTGTGGTCAAATCTATATTAAACCGAGCCTCCCAGGCGTCTCCGATACCATCATTCGAAACATTCCATTCCCCTGCAATCGCTTCCATCTCCTTAACAACCGTTGTTGCCAGCAAGGGTGAGCCATTCACTTCCTGTAAGGTCAGTTCACGGGGAAGTGTCATAGCCGAACGCCAGGGATTGCACGGGACATCGCCACTATAATTCCAATTGTTCATCCATCCGATCATGACAGCACGACTGTCAGGCATATTGCTCCAGGTGACGCCGGCATAGTTGTCGGCGCCATAATCAAGCCACAAAGGGTAGTCAAGATCCATTGCGGTAAATGATTCACCATCAAAGTCACCAATGAAATATTCTGTGCCAGATCCACCCACCGGACCGCCGGGATTGTTGCTGACAATCAACACCCATTTCTCTCCATCTTTGTATGGCAAGCGGATAAGATCGGGGCATTCCCATTGTCCGATGTTGCAACGGTCATTAGTGGTGGTGAATGTGGAGAGACGGCTCCAATTTTTAAGATCTGTCGAACCCCAAAATTCAATCTGATGACTCCATCCAAGTGCAAGAGCCATAATCCATTTATTGGATTCTTTATGCCACACCACTTTAGGATCACGGAAATCGCCAAGCACACTGTTGGGTATCACAGGATTCCCTTCATATTGGGTATAGGTGGCACCGCCATCTGTGCTATAGGCAAGACACTGCTGCTGATGCTCACCAGATGCCGTGTAGAACGCAAGGATCGCATTCTTACCAAATCCGGCGACATTATCCTTGTCGACGATAGCACTTCCGGAGAAAATATCACCCCATTCATTTCTGACCATCGCCACTCCCTGTTCAGTCCAATGCACAAGGTCTGTAGACGTGGCATGTCCCCAACTCATATTCCCCCAGCTATTCCCTTGTGGATTATATTGGTAATAAAGATGATAGACGCCATCCACATAAACCATTCCATTGGGATCGTTGATCCAGTTTTTTGCGGGAGTGAAATGAATCTGTGGACGATACTGCTCATTACGGGAAGTGGCTCCATCTCCCGGAGTCTCCGGATTATCGGGTGTATCATTTTCTACAGGAGGAGTGGGCTGAAGGTCAAACTTGTCGTCGCCGCAAGCCGCCGCGCCCGTTACGAGCGCGGCAAGCAGACATATATTGATAAATTTCATTCCAATTATCTTGTTTTGAGATACTCAATCGAATTTTTAGCAAGTTTCAAGACATTTCCCTGATAAGGATTATTCTTGGGATAAGCGGAAATGTCAGGAGTCCCGTCAGCATTCTTGAGAGAGAATTCACATCCTCCGTTACCGATACAGAGCACCGTGCCTTTAAATTCAGTGTTCCCCTGTCTTGCTTCCCATACGTTGAGTTGTGAAACCCAATCGATCTGAGAATCCCATGTTCCAAGAGGATAGATGCCATACACTTGAGTCAAGGCATTGTAGCAAGCCTCATCCTGATTGCTGAGACCGGTAAGGACTGAAGGGATATTGAAATATAGACAGTTATGGTCTTCCGTCCAACCGGCACCTTTGAATGCAATAAGTTTGGTACGGTCGTTCTCCGTTATGTCAAGACCCTTGTAGATAGGATGTGTTGAGAAATCCTTCTTAAACCGGCTACCCGGATGCAACTGCACAGCCATCATCCATGTGTCGCCGTTCCAGCCACCTTTTCCAAGACCAATTGCACGGTCATTTGAACGCAGCATGTCAGTTTCAAGTCTACCAAGAGTGCCGATATATGCTGTGGCATGGCTCCAGAGGAGAAGATTACCCCCTGCGGCATACCATTCCTTGACAAACGGAGTGGCATTGTTTACAACCTCCGGCATATTGAACACATCATCTTCTGGACGGTCTTCAAGATCACGCATCCAGAACAGCACACGATAAGGATCAAGATCTTCAGCAGAAGTGATATCACCGAAATAGATGTAGGAAGCTGCGGGATATTCGCTCTTTAGCCAAAGCCATGCACATGCCTCGTCATCATCACCGTTAGAAATAAGGTCTTCTTCAGTCGGATATTCGCTGAGGAAACCGACAGCGGTTTTACCGATCTTGAGAGCCCCTGTGGATGGTAATGATTTTCCATCCGCATTAACCGCAGTGATTGTCACAGACCATTCCTCTCCGTCGAGAACATTTTCGATCACATAACTGTCGGCAGAAGCAGGTAATGTTTCCGAAATAACACGTGCGCCTGAAGATGCAACAAAAGAAAGCTCCGAAGCATCGTCGGATGGAGACCACTCCACCAGGGCGTCGTAGGTTGCATTATCTTTTTCAACCTGAGTCATAACTATATTCCCGACAGGATCGGCACCGCTACGCATATAAGAGAGTATCACTCCCCGTGAGAAGTTTGTGCCATCGGTCAATTTGAAGATATAGGTGTAAGGCACTTTTGTCTCAACATTATGATGTGTGTAAGAGCCGGTGGAAGACGTCTCGGTAGACATCAGCTGTCCATTGCGCAACACAGTGACCTGAATATCCTGACCTTGACGCGGCGACCATGACCATACATAGTCGTTGTCAACGAGCTCACCTTTAAGGTCATCCTGCGACATCGGGGCAAGAATCGGCTCACTTATCTCATAGTCTTTGTCCTGACAGCCGGCAAGCATGAGAAACCCGGCAGCCAATATATTTATTGATCGAAATTTTATCATGATTCAAACGTATTTATCTGATTAATTATAACCTTTATTCTGCACATAGAGTCCCGGGACATAATATAGCTGGTTGTAGGGGATAGGATAGAATTCATTCTTTCCGGGAGTGTAGTAGGCGTCGCGAAGATACTGCGCATAGCTTACACCCTCATAACTTGCATTCTGCTCTTTCTCAAAATAAGCGTTGAGCACACTTGACGCCACACCCCAACGACGGAGATCGAAATAACGGCTGCTTTCCATAGCCATCTCCAGGCGGCGTTCCCAACGGAGGCACTCGCGTGCAGTCTCCTTATTTGAAAAATATGTTGAAGGATAAAGGGCTATCTGGCAGAAATCTTTGGCATATGAGATATGCTTGTCGATTGAGTCGGCTGCACGCTGGCGGATATCGTTGATTATGGCGCGTGCATCCTCAAGGCGGTCAAGTTCGATAAGTGCTTCGGCACGCATAAGCATCACGTCGGTATAACGGAAGACATAATCATTCATCGCGAATGCCTGCCAAGAACCGTCGAAAGTCTCGCCGGCACTACGCTGCGGCACATCTTTAAGCGAAGTATAGAATCCGTAGGTGTTGGGGGTACGGGAATTCTGGGTTGTCATCATATATTCCGACTCATACTTATAAGGGAATGAAGGCATCCCTACAGTGTGGAACAATCTCGGATCCCACTTTTGGGAATTGACATTTCCATTGAGAGGATAGGCGTTGGTCTTGTCGTATTCATCAAACATAGGCAGACCGTCCTGAGTCTTATAAGCATTGACGAGATCTTGCGAGGGTTTATGGAAGTCCCATCCGCATGACCACATTCCCCAACATCCGTTAAGCATGTTCGACCAATTGGCACGTCCGAAACGTGTGTTGTCTTCAGTATACTGCGAAGTCTGCACGGCGAAGATAGACTCCTCGCTGTTTTTATATTCAGGAAGGAAGATGTCGCCGAAATCGGGAAGATAGCCATAACGGGATCTTACCACGTCGTCGGTATAATCCACCACCTTTTGCATATATTCCTTATTTATGAAATTCACACCGTCGGTTGCTTCATACCCGTCGCCCCAGGCAATCGTGAGGTAGCACTTTGCAAGATAAGAAGCTGCCGCAATCTTGTTGGCTCGTCCGCCACCATCGGTCACCTCTTCGGGAAGCGCTTCGTAAGCGAGTTCAAACTCATGAATCACTTTCTGGAAAAGCTCTTCGTATGTAAACTCATCATTGCGGGTCTGTTCCTGAGTGTTGTTTTTAAATACCTCCTCGTCCACCCAAGGAATCTGACGGAACATTGTGAGGAGTTTGAAATAGCTGTGACCGCGAAGGAAATGTACCTCACCGACTCTCTGGGCGGCTGTTTCCTCTCCAAGTTTCTCCACACCATACTGTTCGAGTGCCACAAGAGCGCGGTTGCAACGGGAAATGTTGCAATAGAGACGATACCATAGTTCATCGAGCTCACCCGGAGTGGATGTAAGGGTAGACCATATCTCCATAGGATGGTAACCTGTATCGGTAGTGCCACCCCCACCCTTCAGACAGTCATCTGAAGAAAGGTCACCATAAGGCCAGAGATTGAAAGGATATGTAAACCAGCAATCGCCCAAAGAAGCGTATGCAGCATTCACCATTTTGTCGGGCTGCGAATAAGCCAGATCACCATCGACCACTCCCGTAGGAGGAACGTCGATAAAATCGTTGCAACCTGTCATGCAGAGAGCAACCATTGAGGAAAGAAGAGATATCTTGATTGATTTCATGATTTTCTGAATATTATAAATTATTAGCTTACAGGCTCGTTATTGGTCATTAGTCCGTTAGTCATTAGTCTATTAGTCATTAGTCTATTAGTCATTAGTCTATTAGTCAATTAGTCATTGGATTGCAGATTATTCTTAAACCATAAACTATAAACCATAAACCATAAACTTTTAACCTCCTAACCCTCAACTTCCGCTTGCGAAAGTTGAATTAAATTAGAAATCGAGCTGAAGACCGAATGAAACGGAAGTCGGGATAGGATATGCCCAATTCGGGTTTTCAGGGTCGGTGCAGGTAAGACTGCTGCTCTTGATTGTGAGAAGGTTCTGACCGGAAACGTAGACACGCGCCTTGCTCATATGGAGTTTCTCAAGGAGAGAATTGGGAAGATTGTAACCGATCTGAAGAGTACGAAGTTTGGCGTATGAGCCGTTTTCCACGAAGTAGGATGATGCCCTCCCTTCGTCACCCTTATTGTTGGTGGTCAGCATAGGGATTGTAGAATTGGCATTTACATTAGGAAGCCATGCATCAAGCACACGGACACCCTTGTTACTGCCGGCGTCGGTCACACTCCAGAAGTCATTCTGGAATTTCTGGTTGTTGTAGACATCCTGCCCGAGAACACCCTGCCAGAACATCTGGAAATCAAAATTCTTATAGTTGAGTTCAACGTTAAGGCCGAAGGAAAGATCAGGAACCGGATTGAAGATCCATGTCTGGTCGTCGGCTGTGATCTTGCCGTCGCCGTTAAGATCGGCATATCGCATACCACCCACACGGGCATTGTCCTGACCGTATGCAAGCACCTCTTCCTGATTCTGGAAAAGACCGTCGAACACATAGCCTACGATCGAACCGAAGGGACGACGTGATTGCACAAGATTTTCCGTGGTGGTATGCACGTAAGAACCGGTGGTTGTCGGAGGGAGATATGTAACCCTATTGCGGAAGAAATCAAAATTGAGAGCTGCACGATAGCCGAGTCCACAGGCAAGTTCATCGCGCCATCCGATCTGGAACTCCATACCCCAGTTGCGGAGTGAAGGACCGTTAAGCCATGATGCACCACCTTCTCCCATTGAACCAAGATATGCAGGTATGATCAACATGTCTTTCACATCTTTGATATAAGCGTCGACTGAGCCTGTAAGACGGTTTTTCAGGAATCCGAAGTCTATACCGGCATTATACTGTATTGTTGTCTCCCATTTTAGATTGGGATTTGCTGTCTGGCTTGCATAGTAGCCTGAGGGGAAGATTCCGCTCTGCTGTAGAAGGAGGTCGTAGGCGGTGGAAGTGACACGGTCGCTACCATAATCGGCGATATAGAGGGCATAACGCGCCGTGTTTGAAATTGCCTGGTTACCGGTCTTACCCCAAGAGAGACGTACTTTCAGATCGTCAAGCCAAGGTTTGTTGATATTTTCTGAAAGACGGTAGCCAAGAGTTGCTGCAGGGAAGGTTCCGTAGCGGTTGTTGCTTCCGAAACGTGAAGAACCGTCGTGGCGGATTGTAAATGATGCGAGAAGAAGGTCTTTCCAGTTATAGTCCACTTTCCCGAAGAATGATACGAGAGCGTAAGCCGATTTGTTACCGGTAGATCTTTCCACTCCGGATGATGCATCAGGATACATGTAATCGGGAGTCTCGATATCGTAGTTTTCATTGTAGCCGGAGAAATCAATCCTGCTTTGGCGGAACATTTCCATACCGGCAAGGACGGTGAAATTATGATCGTTCTTGAGAGTGAAATTATAGTTGGCGGTGTTAGTCCATGTCCATTTAGAGTCGTTTGCCTGGGATAGGGTAGTGGAGTTGGTGTCGTTGTTCACGATATCGCTGTGGAATGTGTAGTTATAGGAGTGGATGAAAGCGGCATCGTAGTCAAGACCGAAATTCGAACGAAGAACAAGACCTTTTATCGGTTTGATATCGATATATGCGTTTCCAAAAAGGCGCCATACATTGAGAGCGTTGTCTTTGTTGAAAGCAAGTTCGCGGAGCGGGTTCTGACGGTCAGCCATACTGCCTACTGGTCCGGCGTATGTAGTGCCGTCGATTTCAAATACCGGAACAGATGATGGCATCTTCAATGCGTTTTCGAGAGGCTGGCAATCCACTTGATCGGTATATGTAAGTGTGAAGTTCTCTCCTACTGTCAGCACCGGAGAAATGTTGAAAGAAGTATTGATTCTGGCTGCGATATTTTCAAAATTAGTATATTTGAGGATACCTTCATTTTTCTTGTAACCGAGAGAGAAGAACGCCGAACCTTTATCTGAAGCGCGCGACACAGACGCATCATAGTGCTGAGAGAAACCTGTACGTGAAATTTCATCAAGCCAGTCGGTGTTAGACAATCTCATCGAACGCTTGTTGTTGATAAATCCGTCGTAATACCCGTTGACCATATAATTCTGGTATTCGCCGGTAGCTATATTATAGACTTTTATCGGATAGCCGGATGTGGCATTAAGGTTAAGACCATAGCTTGAAGCGTATGCCGCAGGGTCGAGACCGTCGTTAAGTGCCGCCTGTGCCATTGCCGTGGCATATTCAGGAGTATTTAGCAGCTTCATCTTCGACTGTGAAGAATAGAACTGGGTTGTGAAGTTTGCGGAGAAACTTACATTTGTCTTGCCGTCGCCAGAATTTTTACCTTTTTTAGTAGTTATGATTATCACGCCGTTTGCCGCACGTGATCCGTAGATTGACGCGGAGGCTGCATCTTTGAGCACCTGCATACTCTCGATATCATTCATGTTAAGAGAATTGAGAGTGGCTGTGGTCGGCACACCGTCAATAACGAAGAGGGGGTCTTGTGAAGCGTTGAAAGAACCGATACCACGGATCCTTACAGAACCGGTGCCGCTTGGAGAACCGTTTCCAGTAATAGTCATTCCCGGCACCTTTCCCTGGAGCGCACGCATAGGATCGCTGTCGGAAGTTGTTTCAAGAGATTTTGTAGATACCACTGAAACCGCACCGGTCAAGTCAGCCTTTTTCATTGTCTGGTAACCCACCACCACAAGTTCGTCAAGGAGTCCGGTGTCTTCATCAAGGTAGATTGTCACTTCAGGTTCTGCCTTCACCTCGACAGTCTTATAGCCTACGTATGAAATCGTCAATAAAGAGCCGGCGGGAGCGCTGATGGCAAACTCGCCTTCGATGTCGGTAGCTGTACCTTTGTTATTGGCGGCACATCTCACTGTGGCGCCGATCAGCGGTTCGTCGTCCACTTTGGATATGACCTTCCCGTGCACAGTGATGTCTTGTGCATGCATCATGACTGCCGTAAAAAGGAGCATGAGTGCGCTAAGGATTTCTTTTTTCATGTTATGTCAGTTTTGGTTAAAATTTCTGCCGCAAAATTAACGACAAACCACCTTAACCGCGTATAATGCATGTTGTCACGGCTATAAAAAACCGTGACATGCACGTTTTTTAATACACAACACAACATTTTTAATAGACATAGTTAGTGAATCTATAAGTTGATACAGAGGGTGTAATTCCGTAAAAATGATTGTATGGTTAAACACTTTGTTGTATCTTTGTAGACAAAAGATTTGGGCTATGGAAAATTTTATAAGATATGGTGTCGGAGAGCAATCCTTCGAAGTGATGCGGGAACGGGATTGTCTATATGTAGACAAAACTAAGTTCATCGAAGATATTGTCAAGTCGGGAGGTCAATATTACTTTCTCGGACGCCCACGCCGTTTCGGGAAAAGTCTTTTTCTTTCCACACTCAAATGTTTTTTCCAAGGACGCCGAGAACTGTTTAAAGGATTATATGTAGATTCAATGGATTGGGATTGGGAACCCTATCCCGTTTTATATCTTGACCTCAATATCGAGAAATATCAACAATATGGTGATCTGAATGATGTGGTGGAAAGCAGCATGAGGAAATGGGAAGAGAAATTTGATATCCACCCTATATCCACCAACCTATCCGTGAGGTTTAAGGAAATCATTGAAGGCGCTTTTAAAAAGACCGGGAAAAGAGTAGCCATACTTGTAGATGAGTATGATAAGCCATTGGTAAGCAATCTTCATAACAATGAAATGTTTGAATATTACAGAAACGAATTAGCATCTCTTTACTCAAATTTCAAAAGCAGCGCGCAATATATACGTCTTGTATTCCTGACGGGGGTAAGCAGATTCGGTCACTTATCTGTATTTTCTGGGCTAAACAACATCCGCGACATATCATTTAATGACTCATTCAGCGACATTTGCGGTATAACAGAGGATGAGCTTTTTTCATATTTCAAAATCGGAATCAAGAATTTAGCCGAGAATCTTAACCGATCGGAAACGGAAATAAAACATGAATTGAAGTCACGATATGACGGCTACCGGTTTTCCGCTAACGGCAAAGAAATGTATAATCCATTTTCTATAGTCAGCGTTATGGAAGACAGGACATTCGGCAACTATTGGATTCAGTCCGGTCAGGCATCCTTATTGGTGCAGCAACTTAAACGATTTGATATAGATCTTGAAGCATTATTGAATATTGAGTGTGAAATACAATCCCTTGCAGGATTAGATCTTGAAGATCCTAATCCTGTCGCCTTGTTTTATCAGACAGGATATCTTACCATTAAAAAATATAATCCTGATTTTGATCTTGTCACTTTAGGACTACCAAACAAGGAGGTGACAGATGGTTTCTTGAAGTATCTGCTCCCCAAATATGTCAATATTCAAAATACATCTGCAGGCTCAATAATTAAAAACTTTGTAACAGACTTGCAAAGCCGCAATACCGATGACTTCATGCATCGGCTTCAAAGTTTTTTCGCAGACATTCCATACGAAATGGAAATGGATAACGAGAAAAATATACACAATGCGCTTTTGATTCTCATGAAACTGTTAGGAGTCTATGTCACAACAGAATACCGGACTTCCAACGGAAGAATAGATCTATTCGTAAAAACGAGTAAATACTACTACATCATTGAAATTAAACTCAATAAGACAGCTCTGGAAGCTATAGAGCAGATTAACAAAAAGAATTATTCACTTCCCTTTGCCACTACTGGCAAGGAAATAATTAAAATTGGTATAAACTTCTCCACAAAAGACCGTACAATTTCTGATTGGATAGTTGAATAGGTTTATTTTTGCAGGAGATGTAGCAGAATACTGTTTCTATCGAAATTGTAGCGGCGGTAGTCATCGTAGGTCAATCTGACCGCAGGTGTAAATTCTTTTGACTTCGGATCATTTGCCGGAAGAAATACCTGCATAGAGTTGGATACAGAACCTGTTAGTCCGGAATACGGGAGCGTGAAAGGAGTGACCTCCATATAGCAATTTGGAGCCTGTGAAGAAGCCTCCCCTGCCACAATAGCCCCCATCTTGCTGAGATAGAATGCATAGTGGAAAGCCGCACTGAATGTAGCATTGTCTGTCACCACATACACTTCTTCAGGCTGGAAGACAGATGCTCCATTCAACTTACGCAACTCTTCCCTAACCTTATCCGTGCAGAATGCCTGATTCAAGAAATCGTCACGTCTTTGAGATATACTCCTGTTGTCTTCCCCTTCAAAAGGAATGAGATAATCCCCGACTCTTAGATCGGTGCCGTTGTTCCGGTTGAAATCTTCTATTGAAGAATTGATTTTCTTCAAATAAAGAAAACCCAGAATCAGCCACTATGCAAATAGCGTGAAAATGCTCCAAA
>CAJTZQ010000013.1 GCA_910583795.1 uncultured Muribaculaceae bacterium | reverse complement strand
CTGAAGTCTGGCTGTGTGTGCGCAGTGCAAGTGACTTCGGATTCTTTGGGTTGAATTGTTTAACAATCTTGGCCCAAAGCATACGTGCAGCACGCATCTTAGCAATCTCCATGAAGTAGTTCATAGAAATAGCCCAGAAGAATGACAGACGTGGAGCGAAGGCATCGATATCCATGCCTGCATTCACACCTGCTCGCAGATACTCAAGACCGTCGGCGAGAGTGTATGCCAACTCAATATCAGCAGTTGCACCTGCTTCCTGCATGTGGTAGCCTGAGATAGAGATTGAGTTGAACTTAGGCATGTTCTTTGAAGTATATTCGAAGATATCAGCGATAATCTTCATTGAGAATGCCGGTGGATAGATATATGTGTTACGCACCATGAACTCCTTGAGGATATCGTTCTGGATTGTACCTGCCATTTCATCAAGCTTTGCTCCCTGTTCAAGACCAGCGTTGATATAGAATGCAAGAACCGGAAGAACTGCACCGTTCATTGTCATTGATACCGACATTTTGTTCAAGGGGATTCCATCAAACAAAACCTTCATATCCTCGAGAGAGCAGATTGACACACCTGCTTTACCAACATCGCCTACAACACGCTCGTGGTTAGCGTCGTAACCACGGTGAGTGGGAAGGTCGAAAGCTACAGAAAGACCTTTCTGACCTGATGCGAGGTTGCGACGGTAAAATGCGTTAGACTCAGCTGCAGTGGAGAAGCCGGCATACTGGCGGATAGTCCAGGGACGTAGCGGATACATTGCACTGTACGGACCTCTCAAGAATGGAGGTATACCAGACACGAAGTCAAGGTGTTCAAGACCCTGAAGGTCTTCTTCTGTATAGACCGGCTTAACGGGAATAAGCTCGGCAGTGATCCAGTCGGCTTCCTTATTAACCGACACGGGGGCAGCGGAACGTTCAGCAACGGCTGCTTTTATATCTATTTCTTTGAAATTCGGTCTCATGTCAGTTGAGGAGTTTAGCGTTAAACTTAACGAGTGTGTCAAGCACGTTTACACGAACATGGATAAATTCCTCTATGCCCTGGGCCTTGAGGTCTTCCATACATGCAGGTGCGCCGGCAACAACAAACATTGCTCTGCCGTTGAGTTCTTTATATGCTTCTGGAGCAAACTCTGCGTATTCATCATCGCTTGAGCATAGAACCACAACATCTGCGCCTTTTTCAATTGCAGCGTCTACACCTTCCTTGACAGTCTTGAATCCGATATTATCTATGATTTCATATCCAGCGCAACCAAAGAAGTTTGCCGAGAACTGAGCACGTGCAAGACGCATGGCGAGATTTCCAATAGTGAGCATGAACACTTTCGGACGTTTGCCGCTACGCTCAGTGTCGAGACGAAGCTGTTCAAACTGGCTTGCTGCACGGTCGAATACAAGAGCTTCAACTGCACCGTCGACCACTTCATCATTCTTGCAGCCACAACCACAAGCTTCTCCGCTCTTCTCAATCTTGTCAAGAGCTTTCTCATTGAAATTGGGATACTGGTTGGTGCCGAGAAGAATTTCTTTGCGACGAGCAACGTCGGTGTGACGTTTAACTCCGGATTCATTTACTTTCTTCTGGACTTCTCCTTTCTCAAGCAACGTCAGGAAACCACCCTGCTCTTCTACCTCATTGAAAAGTTTCCAAGCGACTTCAGCGATAGATGCGGTGAGGGTTTCGATATAATAAGAACCGCCAGCAGGGTCAACGACTTTATTGAGGTGGCTCTCTTCGCGTAGAAGAAGCTGCTGATTGCGTGCGATGCGCTCGCTGAATTCATCAGGCTGTTTGTATTGCAGATCGAAAGGAAGAGTTTCGATTGAGTCTACTCCTGCAAGAGCGGCACTCATTGTTTCGGTCTGAGAACGGAGGAGGTTGACATGAGCGTCATAGATAGTCTGATTGAACTGGCTTGTCACAGCATGAACCATCATCTTGCAGCATTCCTCTTCAGCATCGTACGCTTTAACTATTTCCGCCCATAGCATACGAGCTGCACGGAATTTTGCGAGTTCCATGAAATAGTTTGAAGAGATGCCCATGTTGAACTTGATTCTGCCGGCAACTTCGCATGGTGTGAGACCTGCCTCAGTGAGGATAGTCATCCATTCTGCACCCCATGCGAGAGCATAACCAAGTTCTTGAGTGATGTAGGCGCCTGCGTTGTTGAGAAGATTGCTGTCAACTACAAAACAACGGAGGTTTTTGATTTCTTTAACAGTGTTATAAAGCTTTATTGCCTCGTCTTTAATGTTTTTGGGGAATGCGAGACCATGGCGGAGAAGACGTTTGAAAGGATCAAATCCGATAGAACCTCGGAAATCGTTTTCAAGACCATTAGCTTTAATATAATCCACAAGGATAGCGGCTATTTCAGCAGCCTTGCCATTGCAGCAGGAGATGTTGACTTCAACTTTTTTAAGATCGATGTCCTTGAGGATAGTTTCAAGATCAGCTGCTGTCGTTTCGCGGTTGAGCTTGATGCCGATTGAGTCTACCCCTCTGTCGATCACATGAATTGCTTCACGGTTGATTTCAGCAGGGTTAGCGCCCTCAATTTGTTGACGGATTAGCCAGTCATTGTTGTCACGCGTGCCTCTCACGAAGGGGAACTGTCCGGGAAGAGTTCCCATGTGAGCGAGTCCCTTGAGATCTTCGCGACGATAGAAAGGCTGCACATTGAAGCCCTCATTGGTGCGCCAGACAAGTTTTTTGTCGAAATCGGCGCCCTTGAGGTCGACAGTAATCTTCCCCTTCCAGTCTTCTGTGGACGTGGGAGAAAACATGTCAAATAATTTTTCGGTGTTTGCCATAAGTGTTATAGCTCTTTAATGATATAGATGTATAGGTCTTTACCTAATTTTCGGGAAGTGGTTTACCTCAGATTTTCTGTCCGGCTCTCTGCCAGTTTTAGGCTTTGATATGGTAATAAATCTAAGGTTAGCATTTTATAATTAATGGCTAAATTTGCCTCTTCCGCTGCAAATTTAGCCATTAACTTTCAATTAAAGAAATTTTTCAGTTAATTCTTTTAATTTTTTTACTATAGTTTACTCCACAATGAGTTGTTTTCCTTCACACCGAAGCACTTTGCCGGGAAAATCTTCAACAAGTTGAAGGTTATGAGTTGCCATTACCACGCAATGCCCCGCTTTCGAAAGCTCATGAAGGAGTGTCACAATCTGGTAGCCTGTCTGAGGATCAAGATTGCCGGTAGGTTCATCTGCTATAATTAATTCAGGCTTATTTAGAAGTGCCCTTGCAATTACAATTCGCTGCTGCTCTCCCCCACTTAGTTCATGTGGCATTTTATAACTTTTGTTTGCCATTCCAACCATGTTAAGCACTTCTTCGATCCTGTTTTCGATTTCATCTCTGTTTTTCCACCCTGTGGCATTGAGCACAAATTTAAGATTACCGCTTACAGATCTGTCTTGAAGGAGTTGGAAATCTTGAAAAACAATTCCTACTTTGCGTCGTAGATATGGAATTTGGGATTTCTTGATGTTAAGAATATCGAAATCGAGCACCTCTGCTTTATCTCCTGAACGAATTGGGACGTCTGCATAAATTGTCTTCATCAAACTGCTTTTGCCGCTCCCGACTCTTCCTACAAGGTAATAGAAATCACCTTTGGAAAGTGTAAATGTCACGTCTTTAAGCACGTTTTTTTCCGCTCTGTCTATCTCGACATTTTTATAATTGACTATAATACCCATTTTTTATAAATTTGATTGCAATTAAGAAACCGCTCTATTGATTGCAAACAATTTTTTTTATAAATTGTCGAATGTAATAATATATGAAGCTTCAAAAATTTCTCCCGGCTTGAGATGGTTGGTATATTCTCTTTCTTTGAATTCGTTTGAGAATCCTACTTTGTCAGCTCTCCCATACCACGGCTCTATACACACGAACGGCGCTTCAGGTGACGGTGACCATATCCCTACTACCGGTGCTTTGAAAAATAGGGAAAGATATGGATTACGGTTTTTATCAAGCATCGAGACTCTTCCGACTCTTGATTTCCCCACTACAATCGTATCGATGTCGAATGTATTGGCAACGATAGGAATCATTCCTTCTTTGTCGAGAACTATTTTTTGCTCCTTAAAGCTCATACACCCTTTTTCTCCCACGAGTTCTGTTGTTTCAGGGTCACGATCAAAAATTAAATATGCATGAACTTCGTCAGATGGCTTGAAATCAGGATAATTGAATGCAGGATGTCCTCCAATATGAAAATCCATTTCCCTATTATCAAGATTGATCACCCTCCACATCACTGTCAACCGTTCTCCATTTAGATTGTATCCTATTTCAAGTCTAAATTTACGTGGATAAGCTGATAATGTGTTGCTGTCATATTCCAGGGAAAACCACACTTCGTCTTCAGCTTCGCAATCCATTATGGAAAATTCACAATCTCGAGCGAACCCGTGTTGCCCGAGATGATACTCTTTACCATCCATGAGATACTTTCCGTTCCATACCGCACCCACAATGGGGAATAGAACCGGAGAGCGTCTTCCCCAGAATTTAGTGTTGCCTTGATATAAATATTGATATCCTGTGCGGTTATCAATTATGCTTTGTAATTCTGCGCCAAGACTGTCTATGACAACTGTGAGCAGATCGTTTTTGAGTGTTTGAACCATATTTATATTCTATATTTTACAAAATTACACAAATTTATTTTGAATAATATGTTTTTAAATGGGAATCTGATGAAAATTTTTACGGAAACCATATAAATATAAAAGGGTGCCTTAGTAATTGGCACCCCCAATGAAATAGTACGTATACATTTATTTGCTTTCAAAAGCTTTAGCGACATCAGCCTTAAGTTCTTCTCCTTGTTGGTCGCGGCTAAGGATAGTTCCGTCGGGCCCAAAGAGAATTATACAAGGAATACCTTGGAACCCATATATATCTGACGGAATGTTTTGGGCATTGATTACGTTTCTCCATGGAAGGTCATGATCCTTGATGCCTTGCAGAGTCTTCTCCGGCTCATCCCACACTGCCACGCCAAGCACCTCAAGACCTTTGGGTCCATATTCCTTCAGGATCTCTTTGATTACAGAAGTCTGACGGATGCATGGGCCGCACCAGCTTGCCCAGAAATCAACAAGTACATATTTGCCATTTCCAACAACTTCACTTAGTCGGAATGTGGAATCATTATAGTTAACTTCAAAATCTTTGAACTTTTTACCTACAGAAGTCTCTTCAGCTGCAATCAATGCGCCACGTTGCTTTTCAAGGATATTGTTACCTTTTAGAACGGGATGTGCATTTATGATGCTATCGAGCTGTGCTATTGTTTCAGGACGGACTTGACGTAGATATAAATTGATGCCGAGCGCATTGTCCATATTGTCATTCATCAATGCATTTTCGGCAGAATCAAGTTTATTCTGGAAAAATGAATACTTCTCTTTTTGAATGGAATCCGGAAGAGAATTAAACTCATCAATAGTAGCCATTCTTTGTTTCCAATATTCATCATTTTTCTTATTCAGGACTCCTCCTTCAGGAATTCCTTCTGTGATTGAAATTGAGTCCGGAGTCAAGAAAAAGTCTGCGGCACTCTTATCATCAATCATGATATGAGCATATGTGGAATTATCGAAGTCATTGGTAAATAATGCAATGCCGTTAGCCACTACCGCACTGTCAATATTCTCGCCTTTGAAACTATCGTAAATATAGGCTGTCTTACCATTGAAGTCTTGACCTACATTAGCTGTCACTACGTATTGACTTTTCTGTTGGTTGCCACATGCTATGAGCAATAATGCTACGCCACATGCACTAAGGATTTGTGATTTCATTAGATTTTTGGTTAGAATTATGTTTTGGTTAGATTAAGTTTTTACATAGTATTTATAATGCTTAAATATCAATGCGTGTCTCCAGCACGCAACAGATTTGCATCGGCAAAGGTAAACAAATTATTTATATATTACAACTTTGCCGATGCGAATTTCTGATTTAATTAAATTTGCGTAAGTTGAAATTCTTGTATTACGATAAATAATTTGAAGCAAAATAGGATATCGCCTTCTTATCAGGAATGAATTTGCCGTAACAATCTTCTTTTACCAACTTTTTAACAGAATAGAAATCAGGGTTTTGTTTAACTTGATAATCTGAGGAGTCTTCAGTTTCAGCACCATCAGCACTCGCCGCGTCTTCAATCGCTTCATTAGAATCCTCGATTTCTTTGAGCATGTCCCTACCATTGACAATTGTCAGATCAAAACTTACTGGATTTACACGAAGTTGAGGATTATGATCGAAACTGTCGATATTGTCTACGTATACATCAAGGAGAGAGGTTATCTTATCAATTAATTTATCTCTTGTCATAACATAATGTTTTTTGATTAAAACACATTTTTGTAAATAATCGTTCATAATCATTCCTGCAAATGAAAAATCCCTTCATTTGCAGTTCAATGTTGCAAATGAAGGGATTTTATCTCTCCTTTCAATCAAGGTTAACGTTGAGGAATGTCTACCTCCTGTTTACGGCCCTCAATCAGATAATCGCGGAAATGATCTACAAGTCTCCAGTAGAAATATTCATCCATATAGCCAAACGAATGGCGTTGTGTCGGTAGAACCAATAACTCGAAACGCTTATTTGCATTAATCAGAGCGTTTGCAACGCGGATGGTGTTGCCGGGATGAACGTTGTTGTCGATATCTCCAGTCACAAGCATGAGATGTCCTTTCAAGCGGGAAGCAAGTTCAGGGTTTGTGTCAATTTGATAAACAAAAGTTGTGTCGCCTTGTTCTGTCACCTTTTCTTTAACTCCATGATGAGTCTCACTCCACCATCGGTTGTAAATTCTGTTGTCGTGGTTTCCTGAGCATGATACTGCAGCTTTGAAGAAGTCAGGATATTGAAGAATTGCTGCGGTAGACATGAATCCACCACCGGAATGACCATGGATACCTACCCTATTCACATCAATAAACTTGTGTTTTGCTGCCAACTGTTCAATTGCAGCTTTTTGATCTGCCAAACCATAGTCGCGAAGATTTCCGTAACCATAGTTGTGGTACCATTTTGAACGGTCAGGGTGACCGCCACGGTTCCCGACTGTGATGACGATGAAACCTGCTTGTGCAAGACGGTCTGTTCGTACGCTCATTCTTGTGAATGGATAGTTGGTAGCCTCTACCTGCGGACCGGGATAAACATAATCTACGATAGGATACGACTTCTCAGGATCAAAATCGAATGGTTTATACATCACGCCATAAAGGTCAGTAATTCCGTCGGCTGCCTTAACTTTGAAAGTTTCGGGGAATTTATAGCCGTTGGCAAGAAGCTGAGTGAAGTCAGCACGCTCAAGTTGCATAACCTTTGAGCCATTGGTGTCGTAGACCCATGTTTCAGGTATGGTGTCCACACGAGAGAAATTATCTACAAAGAATTTCCCTGCATCGTCCACGACTGGAGAGTGGAAATAGTCACCTTTGTCGAGCTGTTTTACCGCGCCCCCGTCAAGACCAACGGAGTAAAGATGCTGATAATATGGATTTTCATCTTTATCTTTGCCCATGGCAGTGAAATAGACTTTGCGAGTGAGAGGATCCACATTCAAAATGTTGTGCACATGCCAAGGACCCTCAGTGAGGCGTCGCTTCAAGTTTCCATTGCCATCATAAAGATAAAGATGAGCCCATCCATCGCGTTCGCTCCATTGTATCAGTTCATTTGTCTTATTACCAACGAGTGCCAGCGGTCGTACTTCCTGATATGTGTTCATCCTCTCTTCAATAACCGGGACAATAGAATCTTGACCTATTGTATAGCTGCAGATGTCAATCCTGTGAAGGTCTCGACTGCTGCGGGTCACAAAAAATTTATTGTCATCACCGAGCCATATGTTTGGCACGTCATACATTGAGCGTTGTTTGTGCTGGCGAGGACGATAACCGAGAGAAAGAGTCTGGTTTTTAAATCTGTTGGTTTTTATTTCTTTTTTTGAATTGTCATTAAGATCAAATAGATAAAGATGCTCCTCAGGGGCTTCGCTTTCTCCTGGCATCTGATATTTGTATGTTTCAAGGGTGGGACGCGGGGATGCCATAGAATTTATCACCCAGAGTTCTTTTACCGGGCGGTCATCGGATACAGTGGCAACCAAGTAGCGGGAATCTGGCGAAAACAACACATATGCGCCTTTACGCTTACCATTTGCGAGTGTATCAGTGTTTAAGTAGCTATAGCCTTGACCATAGCCGAAATCCTTCATGCCGTCAGTTGTGATTTGGATTTCATTAACGGTACTGTCGTTTTCGTTTTTCTTTAGTTTCTCGTAATCCTCACGGCTCATGCGGTATAGATTGAAATCTTTTGCATAGACCACTGTTTTGCCATCGGGAGAGACAGATGCCCAGTCAAGTTCTTTTGTTTCTTTCTCTTTCCCTTCAAGATGTGTGAGTTTGCCATTACGAGAATCATAAGAGAAATAGAAAACTTCTTTTTCTCCTGCTTTAGGCTTCTTTTCCTTCCCTTCTGTATCTTTTTTAGGCTTTGCATCTTGTGAAGACATAACCTCGAAGGTAAATGTATATCCATCCGGTTGCACTTCAAGATTCCGTATAGGAAGATCAGCCTCATTCAAAGGGTCTTTTATTATCATTGTCAGCTCTGATGCCAACTTATGATTGTCGAATAATGGAGTTTTGATTCTTCGTATAGGATCAACCACATACCATTTGGTGCCGTCAGAATTCTTATAAGAATACCAGAATTTTTCTCCTGATTGAAACCAATGTGGATCTACTGTAGTGGAAAACAACATGTTTCTCAGTTTGTTGCCTGAGAAACGCTGTGCCATTTCAAGAGGATTTTGGGAAGACTCCTCTGCATTTGCTGACACCGGACACAGACACGATATGGAAATCGAGGCGGCGGTCAGCAATGTGAAAAAGTGTTTCATGTCGGTTAATATGGTTATTAAAAATGGAATTTGCATTCCTGATTATTAATGCAAAAATAGCTTTTTTAATTGAACTGACCAAACTTAATCACGCAGTCATATTGTAAATATCACTGAATTCTTTAACATTTTTACATCCTTTATGCATAAATGAGTAAAACAAACTTATAAAGCTTGCGTTAATAGAATGAATTTTGGTGAAACATATCTTAAGGTAGAAAATTGGAAGAAACTGGAAAACTTGGACTCTGGAGACTTGTTGCTATAGTTTTCGGGTCAGTGATAGGTGGCAGTATATTCAATATTGCCCAAAACATGGCTCATGGGGCTGCTTTAGGCGCTGTGCTGTGTGCTTGGATGGTTACAGGGCTCGGCATAATGTTTTTAGTACTTACTTTCAGACGACTTGTAAAATTAAGACCTGATCTTAATGCCGGTATTTATCAATATGCGCAGGAAGGTTTTGGTAAATATTTAGGTTTTAATATGGCATGGGGGTATTGGCTTTGTGTGATCCTTGGAAATGTCACTTATGCCGTACTGCTGAATGATTCTCTTGGAGCATTCTTCCCTGTCTTAAGTAAGCATGGATGGCAGACTGTAGCATTCGGCACAGCCTTGGTTTGGCTAATGTATTTTATAGTCACACGTGGCATACAGCAGGCATCCTATATCAACACTTGTATGTCTGTGTTGAAATTCGGATGTATTATTTTCATACTAATTATTCTCGCGATTAGTGTGAAGGTTGGATATTTTACTGCTGATTTTTGGGGTAACCTTAACCCTTCTCTTCCCTCGATGGGAGGTCAAGTATCTTCTTGTATGCTTGTGACTATTTGGAGTTTCCTTGGAATAGAGGGCGCCATGATGATGTCAGCGAGGGCGAAACGTCGTTCCGATGTCGGGAAAGCCACTATGATAGGATTTACTCTTGCATTGTCTCTTTATATTTTAGTGACAACATTATGTTTCGGTGTAATGTCTCAAACAGAACTTGCCGCTTTGCCCAATCCTTCTTTGGCATATGCTCTTGAGGCTTGTGCTGGTTCGTGGGCTAAATGGTTTGTCATATCCGCAATAATTGTGTCGTTGGCAGGTGGATTTGTGGCATGGACGCTATTGTGCGCACAGACCCCATATGAGGCAGCTGTTGTGAAGATATTTCCAAGTAAGTTTCTATCTGTCAACAGTCATGGTGTACCCGCCTATGGCATGAGGGTTTCGTCTGTTGCAATGACTTTATGTCTATTGCTCGTTGTAACGGCGGAAGATGTATATCTTGCCGCTGTAAATCTCGCATCTATGATGATTCTTCCATGTTATTTTTTCTGTGGACTTTATCTATTGAAACTTTCTTTGTCTCCGTCATTAAGAATGCCGTTTAAAATTAAGACGTCATTGACCATGATAGCTTCATGTACAATGATGTATTGTGGGTACTCAATGTGGGCAGGTTCGTTATACCTTTTAATGTTGACATCAACTTTCTATCTTGCCGGTTACCCATTTTTTTTCATGGCAAGACGGCACTATAAATCTTCTGATTCAATAATGACCGGCAATGAAAAAATTCTGTTTGTTTTTCTTGTGGCAATGGCATGTGTGTCTATATGGATGTTGCTCACAGGGAAACTTGCGCTCGACGGTTAGGTCACGTTTTCAACGTTTCACAATACGTTTCAGGTCGTGAAAATTGAATAATTCTATTGGTTAATTAGTGAATTTAAAGTATATTTGCAGTTTAAATACCAAGTCAGGTAGCTTCGTGAGATTGTCTTATTTCTTTAGTGCCTGATTGTATTCATTATTCTAACCAGTTTTATTCTACATGAAAAGATTTATTATTCCCGCAGCACTTTTGTTGACTCCTCTCTCTATGATGGCTGTCAGTCCGATGTGGATGCGCGATGTAAAGATCTCTCCCGATGGGAGCACTATTGTGTTTTCATATAAGGGAGACTTGTTTACAGTTCCCGCTACCGGCGGTAAGGCGACACGTCTCACAACCACTGAGGCTTATGAAAGCAGTCCTATATGGTCTCCAAAAGGAGATAAGATAGCTTATGCTTCTGATCGCAACGGAGGTAAGGATGTGTATATTATTCCTGCCACGGGAGGGCAATCCACCCGGCTTACTTATAATTCAGTAGCCGAGACTCCTGAAGCGTTCTCTCCCGATGGTAAGAATGTGATTTTCTCTGCATATATTCAGAAACCGTCTATTAATATAGGAGGACCTCACAGAAGTCAAAGCGAGCTGTATTCAGTTCCGTCAGAAGGTGGTAGACCGGTTCAGATCCTTTCAATCCCCGCCGTAAGTCTTGCCATGCGTCCGGATGGCAGTTTTCTTTATGAAAATGTTAAAGGTTCGGAAGATAAATGGCGCAAGCATCACACATCTTCAGTCACCAGAGATATCTGGATGTATAATCCGTCGTCCAGATCCTATACGAATCTTACAGATCGAGCCGGTGAAGACCGTGAACCGGTGGTTGCTTCCGATAACAATAGTTTCTATTTCCTTAGCGAACGCGACGGCGATTCGTTTAATGTCTATCGTCAGTCCATATCCGGTAAAAACGCTCCGGAGAAACTCACTTCATTCACCAAGCACCCTGTGAGATTCCTCAGTGCCGGTGCCGGAGATATTCTGGCTTTTACTTACAATGGAGAACTTTATACCATGAAACCGGGTGGCAAAGCAAGCAAACTTCCTATTGACATTGTCGATGATTTCATGGAAGATGTAAAAGAGATCCCATTCTCAAGGGTTCAGGGAGCTGTTGTTTCTCCGGATGGCAAACAAGTAGCTTTTACGGTAAGAGGTGAAGTATTCGTGACTTCTTCAGATTATTCTTCAACCAAGCAGATCACACATACACCTGCTATTGAAAACGCATTGACGTGGGGAAGCGATGGCCGATCATTATATTATGGTTCTCTTCGCAATGGTAGAAGTAATATATATCGTGCAACTATCAAACGAGATGATGATCCCAATTTTTCAAATGCCACAGTTATCGAGGAGAAGGAAATGTTTTCTAATGACGGGGTGGAAAGAGGATATCCTTCAGTATCTCCCGACGGTAAAAAAATGGTTTTCGTTGAGGATCGTACAAAACTTAAGGTTCTGGATCTTGACTCTAAGAAAGTTAGGACTCTTTCTGACGACAGAATCACCACTTCCCGTAGCAGTGGCATCGGTGTTGAATGGAGTCCCGATAGCAAATGGATTACTCTTGAAGTAATGAATCCCATGCACGAGCCATATGGTGACATCGCAATCATTAATGTAGAGGACGGGGAATTTATCAATATCACCAATACGGGTTATTTCGATCAGAATCCTCGTTTCACTTCTGATGGAAGTGCTGTTGTGTTTGAATCGGAACGGTATGGTATGAGAAACCATGCATCATGGGGTTCTGAATCAGATGTGATGATGGTGTTCCTCACAAAGGATGCTTACGACAAGTTTCGTATGAATGAAGAGGATTATGAACTCTTTAAGGAAGTTGAAGATCAGCAAAAGAAAGATTCCAAGAAAAAAGATTCTGATTCTGATAAGAAAAATAAAGATTCGAAGAAAAAGAACTCTGAATCTGATAAGGAAGACAAATCAATCAAGATTGACAGAGAAGGTATTCAGGACCGTATCGTGCGCCTGACTCCTAATTCCTCAAACCTTGCGGACTTTGTTGTTTCGAAAGATGGTTCTACCCTTTATTATCTTTCGTCTTTTGAAGATGGTTATGATCTGTGGTCAAAAGATTTGAGAAAAGGGGATGTCAGCATGATCAAGAAGCTCGGTTCTTCTCCCGCAGGGATACAGACAGATAAAAACGGCAACATGTATCTTGTTGGCGCCACTGTCCGTAAGTTTATTCCAAGTTCAAAAAGTTTGAAGAATATTTCAACTTCCGGTTCGGTGAAAATCGATCCCTATAAAGAGAGAGAAGCAATGTTCAACTTTATGGCAAATGAAGCTCAAGAGCGTTTCTATCTTGCAAAGATGCCGATCAATTGGAAAGAATATGTGGAGAACTATCGTAAGTTCCTCCCGCATATTAACAACAACTATGATTTCCAAATGCTTCTTAGCGAGATTCTCGGAGAACTCAACGTATCTCATTCAGGGGGCAGGTATTCTTCTGCCACTGCAAAAGATGCGACAGCTTCGCTTGGGCTTATTTTTGATCTCACCACAGATAAGGATGGTCTCAGGATTGAAGAGATTATGGCTGGCGGACCATTCGACAGATCCACCACGCGTGTAAAAGCCGGAGATATAGTTGAAGCTATCAACGGGGAAAAAATCATGGCAGGAAAAGACTGGACATCGCTATTGAACAACACCGCAAAGAAAAAGACACTTGTTTCTTTCTTCAGTCCTAAGTCGGGCGAACGTTGGGAAGAAGTGGTTCTCCCAATTTCTGCGGGTGTCATGAGTGGACTGACCTACAATCGCTGGGTAAAGAGAAACGAACATCTTGTTGACAGTCTCTCGGGAGGACGTTTGGGTTACGTTCACATCCAGTCTATGAGCGATGGAAGTTTCAGAACCATCTATTCCAAAATTCTCGGTGAATTTAATAATCGCGAGGGTATCGTTATAGATACACGATGGAATGGCGGTGGTCGTCTGCACGAGGACATAGAGGTGCTCTTTAGTGGCGAGCAGTATCTTACTCAGGAGAATCATGGTGTTAAATCCGCCACAATGCCTTCAAGAAGATGGAACAAACCGAGTATTATGGTGACAGGTGAGGCTAACTATAGTAATGCTCATGGTACACCTTGGGTATACAAGCATAAGAATTTAGGAAAAGTTGTAGGTATGCCTGTGCCGGGAACGATGTCAAGTGTGAACTGGATCACAATGCAAGATCCTTCAATGGTGTTCGGTATCCCTGTGACCGCTTTCCGCACCGCAGAAGGTACAGTCCTTGAGAATTCCCAGCTTGAACCGGATATTCTCGTTGAAAACAAACCTGAAGATGTTGTCAAGGGTAAGGATGCTCAGCTCGAGACAGCGGTAAAGGAACTTCTTAAAGAGGTAGATCAAAAGAAAAAATAAATCAACAAGATTAATAATTCTACGGGAAGAGATTTCAAATGGGATCTCTTCCCGTTTCTTTTCATAACAGACGTTAATTTTCCCTCTTTTAAAGCTAATATACTACCCGGCTTAAAGAAAAATTTGTTAATTTTGCAATTATAATTCTGATGCAAATGAAGATTAATTCGCATATTTTTCCTTGGATAGGAATAGCTGCGGCGGCAATTCCTGTTTTTGCCGCCGGTCCGAAACTTCCCAAAGTTGAAATATTGGGTAAAGAATATTATTACCACGAAATCAAGAAGGGGGAGTCTATTTACGGTATCGCTAAGGAACATGGATGGGATCTTGAAGAACTTGTAAGGCTTAATCCAAATACTTCTTCAGAAATGGAGAAAGGAGCAAGGTTGTACTACCCTACCGGTAAAGTTACCGTAGTGACAGAAGAACCGGTTTCCGTTGTAGATATAGATAGCATTTCTTATGACCCTATCAATCATGTCGTGAAGAAAGGAGAAACGGTATATAGCATCTCCAGACAATACAACGTCCCTCTTGATGTGATTTATGCAGCATATCCAAATGCAAAATATGGGATAAAAGCAGGTGAAACAATCGTCATACAGCAATCACCACAAACCGTGTCTGACAAATATCTTTATTATGTGATCAAGCCTGGTGACACTCTTTATTCTCTCGCTAAAAAATACCATACTTCGATAGAGGATATTCTTATAGCAAACCCATCGGTTTCTGAAAAGAATTTCAAGATTGGCGATACCATCCGTCTTGCCATAAATTCCAACAGTAAGAGAATTCATACCGAACTTGTTGAGGAGGAGCGTCTTGCAAGTGTGGAAAGTTACAAGGTCAAAAAGAATGACACTTGGTCTACGATTGCCAAGGAAACCGGAGTGGATGAAGAAACTTTGAAGGAGGCAAATGAAGAGACATCTAAACTTAAAAAGAATGCTATTGTCAATGTGCCTGTAATCGAGACTGTTCAGGTTGAGAAAGAAGTTGAAAAAGAAGATCCAAGAGAATTGACCTCAGAAGGAATTCAGGAGTTGTATGATTCAATCCACAATATTGATTCGGAACAGTCGCTGCTTGCAGAGGTTAAGATTGCAGCAATTCTTGATGAACCGACATCCAATAAGGATCTTGATTTCTCTCGAGGTTTCCTTATTGCTGTGGATGAACTTAAAAATTCTCCTTACAAAATCAACTTCAAGGTTATTGATGGAAGAATGTCTACAGAGGCTGTAACAAATGCTTTGGATGATTTTGAACCGAATTTGATTGTGGCTACTGCTGACAAGAATTTCCCTGCCTTCCTTGCGGACTATGGAAATACAAATCAAATAGAGATTGTGAATGTCTTCGATGTCAAAAACGAACTCTACGAAGACAACCCTTCTATGGTGCAACTACTTCCGCCTTCATCCTATTTCAATCAGCAAATTGCTGACAGGCTATATAGTGATTATGGAAATAGAAAACTGATTGTGGTCGGGCTTCCAGACTCTAATGATGGTATCGCAGAAATCCTTCTTCCCAAATATCAGGATTATGACAAGACCGAACTTCCTGTATCCGGACTTTCAGATTTCGAATTATCCGAATCGGATTATTATGTGATATATGCTTATTCGAGCAAAAAGGAAGAAGTTGCAGATCTTTTGCAAGCTGTGGAAAATCTGAAGGAGAAATATCCTCTTGCAAATATATCTGTAGTGGGTAGACCGAGTTGGGTAGTCCTTAATGAAACCTATGGTGACAAATTTGCTGAAGCAGATGTGATTATTCCGTCAAGGGTATGGTTTGATTCCGAATCAAGTGTGGGAAAGCGTTTCATGGGTAAGTTTAATGATATGTTTGACGGTGTCCCTGTAAAATCTTTCCCCAGTTTTGCTGCAAGTGGATATGATGTCGCAAAATATTTTATACCTTCTACAGCAAGAAATGGAGGGGACTTTAATAAAGGTTTCTCCGGTTTTGAAGGAACCCCGATTCAAAGCGAAATTAATCTTGAACGTGTCAACAACTGGGGTGGTTTCATCAATCCGATAGGTTATTTGCTTAAATTCCGTCACGGAGGATTTATTGAGAAAGAGATAGTAAAATGAGAATTTTAAACCATAATATTTATGCATACAAGAGCAACATTTTAAAGGTTGTTGCTCTTGTATGCATTTTTTTATCTTTTCATGAAATCAAGGCACAAACCCACTACAATTCTAACGTTGCGATAGGGGTAAAAGGTGGTGCTACATTTTCAGAAGTGTTTTTTAATCCGTCGGTTCGACAGAAGTTTAATCCGGGCATGACAGCCGGAGTGATGGTCAGATATATCGAAGAAGACCACTTCGGACTTATTGCAGAGTTAAATTTTGTACAACGTGGTTGGGCTGAAAATTTTGAAGGAGCACCATATAATTATAGCCGCACACTCAACTATGTGGAGCTTCCGGTTATGGCTCATATATTTTTTGGTAGGCGAGGCAAATTCTTTTTTAATGCCGGGCCTCAGATCGCTTTGTTTTTAAGTGAGTCTACAAAATCTAATTTTGATCCGACACAGATGGCGTCACTTCCAGATTTCCCATATATAAACCGAATGAACGAGCAGATGCTCATGTCGGCTACTCAAAAGATCGATTATGGAATCTCAGCAGGTTTGGGTGGGGAGTTTAATATAAACAAGAGAAATTCCTTGTCGATAGAGGCTCGTTTCTATTATGGGCTTGGCAACGTATTCCCGTCAAAACGCACGGATACGTATAGCGCTTCCAATCAAATGACAATCTCTGCTACAATCGGCTATTGGTTCCGGATAAAATGATTGTCATACGATAAAGCAAAATCCTGATATCACAATAAACATCTATAATAAAGGAATCCTTATGTGAAAAATTCACATAAGGATTCCTTTATTATAGATTAGTAAATTGTAGTTAAAAATTTGACAAAATGGTCAGATAGATTAGAGAGGCCGGCATCACAAATAGCAGAGAGTCAATACGGTCGAGAATACCTCCATGTCCGGGAATTAGATTTCCGGAGTCTTTTATGTGAAGGGTACGCTTGATCATTGACTCTACAAGATCTCCCCAGGTAGAGAATATGCAAACCACGGCGCCTAATCCAATCCATTCTGCCACACCTATCTCAAGACGGAAAAACTCAGAACAATATAATCCGAATAAGGTTGCTGCAATTAAATCAAAAAACAAGCCTCCGAAGAAACCTTCCCATGATTTTTTTGGGGAAATCCGTTCAAAAAGGCGATGTTTGCCGATCATGCTCCCCACAAGAAACGCACCGGTATCATTGAGCCATATCATCAAGAAGATGGCGAGAATGGCATGGAGATGCCAAATATAAGCAAGTAACACCATCAATCCTAATGGTAGCCCGATATATATTTGCGACATAATAGAACGTGCTATATCGGCAAGCGGGGTTTCACTTTTGATGTAAAGCTGAAGAATCATTCTACAAAGTATAATGAATACCCATACAACAAGAGGATAAAGCATCCATCCAAATACCAGCGATATGGCACCGAATATATCTATAAGTAATATCGGAAGGGTGTGGGGATTAAGTTCCCGAGTGATCTTTTCAAACTCGTGTATAGCTATAGCGGCAAATATGGCAGCCATCCAGTTGAATGGTTCAAAGCCCCAGAAAATACAGCCTATTATAATTCCGATATAAACTATACCTGATATTGTGCGTGTGAGAAGTTTCTTTATGTCCATTGGAAATTTTTTGTCATATACATATTATAAACGCAAAAATAGTAAAATCCATCCATAAATAACGAAAAATGCTTCAATATCTTTTCAAAGATATTGAAGCTTTTGATGACACAACTTAATTTCATCGTCAGATTCCAAATCCTAATCCGATGGTCAAGGGTCTAAAATTAATAGTATTCTGCACGTCTATTACTTTCATTGGAGAATATCTTACATATATTCCGACTGTTTTGCAAAATGAAAAACTTGCGAAGAAATCTACAGTGCATCTCCGGGGTGAAATGTTTTTGGTAAATGTTTCTCCACGGTTCCCATCTGCATCATCCCATACAGATTTTATCGAAGCATAAGTATTGAAATTCAATATAGGACCCGCTTTAAATGTCATAGAAGATTTGGGTATATCCCATTCATAAAGTAAGGGAAGTTGCAGACTAAAAACTTTCAACCTTGAAAAGCGTCCTTTAGATCCTTCAGGATATTTGCCCCACTCGATTCCTTTGTCTTCGTTGGCAATCAGACATTTGTCGGATGTCGTTATCTTATAATTTCTCCAATCAAAACCAAGTCCGAGAGATATTTTTGATCTGTTGAATTCATAATAAACATTCAGACAGCTTAACCAACCGATCTCAAATGACTTGGACCATTGTAGTCCGTTTTCGGGAGTTTGATTTATAGCATTATTAAGCCCAATGCAAAGTCCATCGACCGAAATCCCCCAATATGAATCATCCTCATTGCTCACATCCAATAGATTTCTGTTATACCACCATTGCTGTAATTTCCCTTCTCTTGATTTAGTTTTGACAGAAGATTCTGATGAATATTCAGTGAGAACAGAAGCGATGATTTCATCTTTTTCTCCGATCGATCTGACCTCTATGTTGGTGCCTTCAGCATTTTCTGTCAAAATCACCTTTGTTGGAGTAGTGATTTTCAATATAGTGTCCGGGTGTTCAATTTGGGCATGTAATGGGGTTGAAAGAAGGAATACGAGACCTAATGTCAAAGCCTTAATACTATTATATATGGTTTTCATATTTGTATCAGTTTGCCGATTTAGTTTGATTTTTGTTTAATTGTAAATTGGTTAAAAGCTAATCAGATCAATCCCTATTGACCATGATTTAAGTTGTGGTCCGAAGCCGTTCTTAAATAAAGCTGTGGGACTCCATGTTGCATAAATGCCTATGCCTCCGATTGAAATTGATGCATAAATATCAGCTGTAATAAGATTTTGTTGTAATCCTTTATATTTTATCTTATCACGATAATCGTCATTATATACTTGGGTAACCGCACTTGCATAGGTATTAAAGTTTGCTATTCCTCCAAGACAGAAAGCTCCAGTTTTACCAAGAGGGATTGTCATCATTACCGGCATATGAAATCTCCATACATCGAGTCTGGATTTGTCGACTTCTACCCCACTTTCGACAGGGAGAAGTATAACCGCATTCCCGTTTTTGCCATACGTATAACCATCTTTTGCAAGAAGTCTCATCATTCCGAAGCCTGCGCCAATAGAAAAAGCGGGAGTTTTACTGCCATGGTTCCATGTGACTCCTATCAGATGGCGCACCCCAACTTCAAAGCAATTTTTAACCTGCTGTTTATCGTTATAGTTGAATCTCCAGCCCCAATAAATGTGTTCAAATCCGGAAATTTCTCTTCTTATTTTTTTATTGCTTTTACACTCCTGATTTGGGTCACGAGGAATAAATGGTAAATTTATTTCCCATGAGTCAGGTAATTCCCGGTCATCATTCCCCGATGGAGTTACTTCCACCTCATAAATGTAATACTTCCCAGCATTGATAGAGTCACTGAGATCCGCAATGATTTTAGTGGTATTTCCTGTTCTTGTAACCACTATTCCGTTAGCCTTGTCAATCACCTTTATTGTATCTGTGATTTCTTGTGCTTTTATTTCAGAGAATACACACAAAGCTGAAGCTAAAGCAAATGCAATTCTAAATATATTTTTCATGTTGATATAGTTTTTCAAATTAATCATTGTTTGATCATCGATTTTACAGCCTTCTCATCAAGGTCACCTTCAATATATATGAGTGTTGTTTTTTCTATCCCTTTCGGACGCCTGTTAAGATAAAGAAGATAGCGTCTTGAGGTTTTTCTCCCACCCATGGAATAGAATCCGAAATAAAGGTCACCTTCTCTATATGACACCTCTTTTGATTCTGCCGAAGCGCCATCTTTTGCGACTGCTCTCTTAATTTTGTTTGCAAGTGTAGGATTATCTGAAACGGAAATACTTTTATATTTCTTCACACCTCCTTGCTTAAGTTTATCGTAACTCATGTTGACGAGTGTCACACTCGGTTGTTCTGCATAACTGTCGGAAAAAAATGGTGCAACGTTCAAACCTTCTTGTGCCATTGCCGGCAGATATGCTATTACAATAAGCAATATGCAAAATATCGTTTTTTTCATAACATTTCAAGATTTAATGCATTACTCATATCTTCAAGGTCGTTCGAGATAGACTCTTCCATACATTCATCCGCTTCCGAAATTTCTCCCAATTGCTGCTGAATCAGGTGCGAAATGTCAGTTTGATTTTCAATTCTAACACCATTAATGTATGCATAACACTCGTTCACAGTTCCATCGGATACGGTCGAAATAAAAGAAATGCCACCTATCCCGATCGCTATAACTGCTGCAGCTATACCGGCGATTTTCCAGATTTGGGGAATTCTGTGCTTAATGGGTTTATTGCGAGCGTATCCCATAACTGCAAGAACCTCGTCTGCTAAAGGATCTTTCCCTTCGAGCTGCAATATTTCCTTAAGAAGAAACCGTTCTTCTTCGACTGAGGTATTTGCGTCGAAATATTTATCTATAAGGATATGTAATGATTTTTTATCCATTGGATCGAGTATTTAAATAAAGATTGCGAAGATTTTTACGGGCTCTTGAAACAATGAGTCTGACATTACCTTCCGATAATCCATAAAATTGTGCTAAATCTTCAAATTCCCAGCCGTCTTTTTCTCGATGGTATAGGATTTCTCTGTCTCTTTGAGAAAGATTTTCTGAAGCCAGTTTGTCAATTTTTCTATAAAGATCGGAAAAATCATCTTCCTCCTGTTGCAGACATCCAATGTCTCCAAGATCTTCAATATTGCTTTCCGGATGGGTTTGCCTACGGCGCGCATTGTCGATCCTAAGGTTGCGGGACGCGGTTACCAACAACCCTTCAGCCTGTCTTTCTCCGGTTATGTCCGCGCGCCGTGACCATAACCGGCAGAAAGCGTCTTGCAAAGCGTCTTCCGCATCGTCCGCCTCCCCTGTCGCTTTGATTCGCGACCTGAATCTAAGGCTGACCCTCCTGAATGCCGATATTAAATTTTCTCCGTTCATTTGTTTTATATACGTAAGGTATCCCGATTTGCAACAAATAAATAAATATTTTTCATAAAAAAGTCAAGCCCCGACATCACTGCCGGGGTCATTGCTACTGTATGATCAAATTGTTTTATATTCAAAATCAAATATTTAATATAAAATATGGATACATCCCGATTTCCGGGAGATATTTCAATATTTTGAGGTCAGTCTATTTTTCATCGACAAAGTTAATGACTATATTTGAATGAGGATGCACACTTTTGTGTGTATTTCAGAGTAAATGTCAAGAAATAATACAAATTTTAACGATCTGCTTAATGATCAGCTTTTGTAGGAAGGAGTCTAAAGTTGACTGTGTCATTTATAGGAATCTATCGAAAGAATATACCCTTTCTTTTTAATGGATGTAATTGATACTGTAGGATCCGTCAAAAGACGTCGTATATATGTGATCTGCACATTCAAGGCGAGAGAGTTGGAATAGTTTGAATCACCCCAAATTTTGTCAAGGATTAGATCGCGTTCAACAGGATAACCGATATTCTCAGCAAGCATCTGAAGAATCTCAGTCTGTCGTACGGACAGAGAATGGGTTTCTCCTTTGTATGTTAAAGATGAAAGATTGGGTCTGAAAACAGTATTTCCCAACTGATACTCTACATCTTGATTTACAGTCATACTTTCGAATCTCTCTTTTATTTTTGCGATCAGTTCCTCCGGATAAAATGGTTTAGGAATATAATCGTTTCCTTTTAATGAAAAACCATACAATCTATCAACTTTATCTGTTCTGTCGGTCAGGAAGAAAATTATAACCCTTTTATCGTTTTGCCTGATAATACGAGCCATCTCAAATCCATCAAGTTCCGGCATATTTATATCGAGAAGGATCAGGTCCGGACGAGATTCACGATACATTTCCAGTCCAACCCTACCATTGTTGGCATATATGACTTCATATCCTTCTGCTTCTATAAAATGTTTTAGAAGCATTGAATTTTTGAGATCGTCATCAACTAAAAGTATTTTAATGGATTTAGTCATTGTGGTAATTTTATAGTGAAGCAAGAACCCTCTCCTTCAGAGCTTTCTACTGATATATCCCCTCCGTGAGCTTCAACAAGAAGTTTCACATACGCCAGACCCAGACCCATTCCGGGCTGTCCTCCGGAAGATATCTTTCCGCGATAGAAACGTTTGAATATATGTTTCAAGTCACCGGAAGATATGCCGATACCAGTATCGCTTATATTCAGTTCTACTACTCCGTTATTATGTTTTGCCGAAACAATTATTTCTACCGAAGAACCTGAATACTTGATGGCATTTTCCACAAGGTTATTAAGAATATTATATAAATGTGTTTTGTCAGCTAAGATTTCAAATGTTTTGTCAATATTATTTTTGATATATATTGACTTTTCTGCAGGGTGGCTTATTGCCGAAATCACGTTTTCCAACAGATCATTGAGATTTATGTTCTGAATATTCAGAGGAATCTGCTCGACATCGTTGAATGTGATATCTCTAAGTTTAGAGAAATATGCAGAAAGATTGTCGAGTGCGTTTCTCGTTTCCGACAGTATTTCTTTTTTTATTTCCTTATCTTCCATCAATTTTTTGTTATCCAATCCGGAAACACACATTTTAAGCGTAGATATGGGGCGTTTAAGTTCATGAATCATTGTTGTGATAAAACTGTTACGCATCTTGTCGAGACGGGAAAGCTTTAAAACAGTGGAAAACTGCAGCGCAAGACAGACCATAAGTAAAATCGAGACAACGATTGAGATTATAAGGGTTTGCCACATCCCCGGAAGAACTTCAAAGGGATTAATTGTAACTACTATTGACACAATCTTACCTTCCAATTGAGAATAAGGAATGGTCAATGAAAGTTTCGGAGCCAAAGCCGATGTATGATAATCTATAGTCTCTTTCCATACCGTGCTGTCAGCTCTATCAATATTGATATGAGCCTTTATTCCAACTTTATTCAATACTGAGTCAATCCCTTCAATCCTGAATGGACATTTTTGCTCAGTCTGAACGTTTTGCGTCGCTGTCCATGCCTCGTTTTCATCTTTGGCACCGGATGCGTCAAAAACCACAGAGTCAGCTGGAGTTTTCATTTGTATTTGAGCTAACTTCATCGCTTTATTTTTCTGTTCATTACTGAGAGGGGTTCCAGGTTCAATTCCGAGAAGTTCATGGGCGGAAAACAAATAGGTGGATATTTTAGCTGTACGAGTTGTTTTGACAGTATCTCCATATTCTTGCTTCAGTGAGAAGGTAGGAATGGAAAATACGGTGTCGTCCCCATAGTTGTTCATAGCATTAGTCTTGACACTCTGACTTTTCCCTCGTATTGAGTTATAGTCATCAACACATTTCACAATCTTATTGCTCAGCAGTCGCTCGTATTCTATGAGTGAAACTTCGTAACGATTGTATATCCAGTACGTCTGCATCCCAAGAAATGCAAGAATCGCCACTATGGTGATTATATATAGAGCTTTTATCCGTTTTTCCATGGCGCAAAATTACAAAAATACATGCAGTTAACCTGCCTATGTGTTAATCTATTTCTATAAGAGTAATATTTTAGTAATAATTCTATAATGTTTGAGTAATGATTATTTTCGATTCAAAGTAGAACCTTAGACTAATTTTGCTGTGTGAAACTAAACCAATTAATAAAAACGTATGAAGAAAACTTTTTTATTCCTCGTCACTGTTGCAATAGTGTCTTCTGTAGCATCGGGAAAAGTGTTGCGACGTCAACTGAGTATTTTTCAAAATTCCGTTCCGGAAACAGAAACACTTTCTAATGAGACAATGGAATTTGTCTATGACTACCGTTGCTGTGTAGATACTACAGGTTCCCTTGAAGATAATATGTCAAATGACAATATGCTTTTGCAGATCGGATCCAAGGGATTGTCGAAATTCTCCAGCTTTAAGAATCTAACAGTCGATTCTATCATTATGCGCTCAAGTCAGGAACAGATTGCCAATGCTGCTATGGAAGGAAAACTGAGCACTGGAGAATTCATGACAATATATAAAAATTACCCTGAAGGGAAACTTACCCATACCGAGAAAATCTGTCAAGACTGGTTTCGCTATGAGGAAGATATGCCACAGTTTGAATGGGAAATGACCGATTCGGTAGCTAATGTGCTTGGCTACAAATGCCAGAGTGCCAGATGTAAATTCCGAGGAAGGGAATGGACAGTGTTTTATACAGAAGAAATTCCCCTTTCAGAGGGCCCCTGGAAACTGCACGGACTTCCTGGACTTATTATGAAAGCTACAGATGAAAAAGGACATTACTCTTTTGAATGTATCGGTATAAAATCTAAAGCATCCCGACCAATCACGATCTATAAGGTTCCCTTCAATAAAGTGAAAAGAGAAGACTATTATGATACAAAACATCGGTATGAAGTGAATCCGTATGCGTATTTTGAAGCAACAACAGGAGGGCATATCACTGTGACCGACGAGGCAGGCAATCCCACACTCGACGCGTATGATCCTATAGAGCTTCCTTTTGAATACATCGAGCGGGATTGGAAGAAATAATTAAAATATAAGAATCTAATGATACGATACAATTTTCTCATATTTTGTGTTTTGTTCGGTCTGCTGTCGGCAACGGCAGTAGAACCGGACAATCTACAAGGTCAAGTCAAAGACGCAGAGACAGGAGAACCAATAGCAGGTGTTATAGTGAAAATTAAAGGAGCTTTTACATCCACAGACCAAATGGGACGCTTCTCTTTATCTCCTAAATCCGGAGCAGATTCTATTTATTTTCGTTGTATGGGATATGAAACTCTCATATTGCCTGTATCTTCCAACCTTGCGGAAGTGCGATTAAACCAGAAGGCAACACAACTGAACGATGTTATTGTGGAATCTCCGGATATATATGCCAAAGGAGATACGCTTGTCTTTAATGTTGCACGATATGCGAATGCAAAAGACAACGCTATAATAGATGTTATTAAACGTCTCCCCGGCATTAAGGTGAAAGACGACGGCACAATAGAATATCAAGGGAAGCCTATCAATAAATTTTATCTTGACGGTAATGACTTTATAGGAGGTCAATATGGTCTCGCCACAAACAATATATCTTATAAAGATGTAAAATCAGTGGAAGTAATGGAAAATCATCAACCTGTCAAAGCACTCGAAGGAATTGAATTTCCTGAAGAAGCCGGCATAAATTTAAAATTGAAAGAAGATGCACGTAGCCGTTGGGTAGGAGTGGCACAGGCTGCTACCGGAGTCGAGCCTTTTCTTTATGACGGATCGTTGTTCACTATGCGGATGGCTTCAAAAATTCAAAACATGTTTACATTGAAAGCTGATAATACGGGATGGAACCCGGCAAACGAAATCAAGGACCATGATTTCGATGATATGTTTTCTTCTGATTATTCCTATTCTTTATGGCCGGAATATATATCGGCAGATATAATCAACGCCCCTTTATCCGAAAAAAGGACGCGTGATAATCTCTCGTGGCTTGCCAATGCTATTACTGCATGGAAATCCGGGGACACATCGATGCGGCTTAAATTCGATTATATGGGTGACCGTCTTGATTATAATTCCGGAATAAAAACCGATTATTTCAGCGATCAAATTCCAACATTTATTCAAAACAATATTCAACGCTCCCAGACTCATAATCTCTCAGCTCAGTTTTATAGTGAAACAAACAAGAGAGGTTATTATATGAAAGATAAGTTTACTCTTTCAGGAGAATTGGAAAAATCAACTTCTTCCATTACCGGATCATTTAATCTTTCTCAACGTGTAAACAGAAAGCATTTTTTTGCAGAAAATGACTTAAGATTGGTTAAACGTAATGATAAAAGGGTATTTACACTCATATCTCGAAATTCTTTCGGTCGTCGTCCCGACATTCTGTTGGTTGCAGGTGAAGAAAATGTATCGCAAAGTCTTGGATCAACAGATTTCAGAAGCACAACAGAAACGAAGTTCGGGAAACTGACACGATTCTGGAAATATTATCTCACTGCAGGAATTGACATGAATTACCATCGTATGAAAAACACCCTCAGCGGTCTTGTAGAATATGATAATCACGGGGATCATGAAGCGTTTCTATCGAATTTTTTCGCCTCTCCTCAAATTGACTTTGAGCGTAACGGCTGGAGAGTATCTCTAAGTATCCCCATGAAATGGTATCACTATAACATTACAAAGTCACACAACTATATCAACATCTATCCTCGGCTTTTTTTACGTAGACAACTTGATGCACGATCAGAACTTTCGGGATCAGTGGCATACAGACTTGTCTCACCACAACCCTATCTAAACATAAATGATACGATATTATCTGATTATCGAAATCTTTTCATCGCTAATAATCCTGATAAATATTCACATGATGTTGCAACAACCCTATCCTACCGCTATCGTAATCCGGTGAAATCTCTTTTTGTCAATCTGTCTGCAACCTATAATTATCGTCGAAGCCATATCATGTCAAATCAGATATTCATTGACGATTTTATCGTTTCGACCTACGCAGAAAAAATATCCGGCAATAAAACATGGTATTTGAAAGGTGGACTAAGTAAAGGTATTGGGCATAGCAAGATGGTCGCTGGTATTGAAGGGAATGTCTCATTGACTTCAGCCTCTTCGATGCGTGATAATTCTGTAGTCCCTTACAGGCAGACTACAACAGAGATAAAACCATACATTAAAGGAAGTATCCTACGATGGCTTTCGGCAAATTATGAAGCTGAATATGGATTCTCGAAACTTGATATAAATGGGGATGGTAACACCTGCCATACTTTCCATCAGAATCTTTTTGCTACAATCCTACCAAACGACTTAATTGAATTTACTATAGGAGCTGAACATTTCCTAACCAATTTTTCAGAAGGGAACACGGCAAATTTAATACTGCTTGATGCATCGGCAGTGTGGAGGGTAAGCAATAAGATCAGACTATCACTCACTGCAAACAATCTTCTTAATAAACATAATTACGAATATGTGACCTATGGCACACTCTCACGCTCGGAACACTTCTTCAACATCCGGCAGCGTTCGATCCTTGCTTCCGTCCAATACCGTTTCTAATAGTTCACTCTTATCATGAGTGTTTGCAAGCTTACCCTGAAATCGAGAGGTAGTATATAAGAGATATGTCTTCCAAGTACATGGTAGAGATGTAAATCTAATTTTTAAGTTTTCTTCAATTCAAAATTACGTCAAACCTTTCACAAATGGCAAATATCATATTTATAAAGATAAAGTTTTGAGAAGATTTATTGTGAAATCAACTATTAATGACTATTTTTGTGCATTAAATCCAATATTTCATGAAACGGACAGCAATTATTTCTTTGTTGCTCGCAACCGGCACAGCATTGTCTTTCGCAGACAATGCCCCAAAATGGTTGCGTGATGCCGCCATCTCTCCCGACGGCTCAACTGTCGCTTTCACTTATAAAGGCGACATTTTTACAGTCCCGGTGAAAGGTGGAAAAGCCACCCAGATCACCTCGAATCAAGATTATGACGGTGTCCCCGTCTGGAGTAAAGATGGCAAAAACATCGTGTTCTTAAGTACCCGCGAAGGATCTGATGACATCTTCATTACTTCTGCAAAAGGAGGTACACCCCGTCGACTCACAACGAGCAGTGGTAATGAAAAACCGCTCACCTTCCTAAACGATTCAATTTTATTATTCAGTGCTTCCAACCTTCCGGGAAGAACTACAGCAAGAGCACCCTTTTCCACTCAAGTGTATCAGCTCAATGTAAATCGAGAAAATCCGCGTCCCAAGCTTTATCTGTCTCAACCGATGATTAGTGCAGATGCGAATGCTTCCGGGCAAGTCCTATATCAGGATCGTAAAGGAGTGGAAGATGTTCTTCGTAAGCATGAGCGTTCGTCTGGCACTGCCGACGTGTGGTTATATAACAAAGGAATATTCTCTCAACTGACAAACCAGAATTGGGGAAACCAATGCCCGGTATGGGGTAAGGGAGATACATTTTATTTTGTAAGCGAAAAAGACGGTACACTTAATGTCTTTGAAGGCAATATTGCCAACAAGACTGAAAAGCAACTTACAAAATTCAGTAAGCATCCTGTGCGTTCTTTGTCATCTTCAGATAATGGTACATTGGCATTCTCTTGGGATGGTGAACTTTATACCATGACCCCTGGATCGGAACCTCAAAAAATCAATGTTCAGATTATAGCCGATGACTACGACAGTGACCTTGTTAAGCGTTATGAAAAATACGGTGCATCCGACATTGCCGTGTCTCCCGAAGGTAAGGAGGTTGCATTTATTATACGTGGCGATGTTTATGTCACTGACACTGAATATGAGACAACAAAACGTATCACCGACACTCCAGCTCAGGAAAGAACAGTAAGTTTCTCTCCCGATGGAAGAACTTTAGTTTTTGACAGTGATGTTGACGGAATCTGGCAGCTCTTCACCGCTAAAATCAAAAATGATAAGGAAAAACAATTCGCATATGCAACGGATATAGATATCGAACCTCTGTACAAATGCGAGACTTCTGCGATGCAACCTCAATTCTCTCCTGACGGAAAGAAGGTCGCATTCCTTGAAAATCGTACAGAACTTAAGGTGATTGATGTCAACACCAAGAAAGTTAATACCGCTCTCGACGGTAAATATAATTATTCATATTCTGACGGTGATATCCCATTCAGCTGGAGTCCTGACAGCAAGTGGCTTCTTATCTCATATATCGGATTTGGCGGTTGGAATAATACTGATATCGCTCTTGTAAAAGCTGATGGTTCTGAAGTGGTAGACCTTACCGAAAGCGGTTATTCTGACAATAATCCTAAATGGGCTCTCGATGGTAAGGCTCTCACCTATTCATCAGGTAGATATGGTATGAAAGCTCATGGTTCCTGGGGAAATCAAGAGGATATCATGATTATGGTTCTTGATGATGAGGCTTGGGATAAGTTTAATTACACTGAAGAAGAGGCGAAACTTGCAGAGAATGCTGAAAACGATAATAAGGATGAAGCATCATCTGATAGCAAGGATTCAAAAAAAGGTAAAAAGGAGAAGAAAGGCAAGAATGCCAAGGCGGACAAAAAGGATGTAAAAGAAACCAAGTTGGATCTCGCCAACCGCCGCTATCGTACCCTACGTCTCACAAACCGCTCTTCAAACTTATATGACTATTTCCTTTCACCTAAAGGAGATAAGCTTTATTTCGTAGCTGCTGCTACTGAAGGAGGTTGGAACATGAATGTGACTGACCTTAAGAAAGGAGATACAAAAGTGCTTCTTAAAGGTACTTCAGGAACTCTCTATCCAGATAAGAAAGGTGAAAATCTTTTTGTGCAGTCTTACAACGGCATTAAGAAAGTTAGCCTTGCCACCGCAGATGTAAAGGATGTTGAATATAATGCACCTTATGATCGTAAACCCTCATTGGAACGTGCATATATTTTCGATCACATGGCAAAGCAGGTTAAAGATAAATTCTATGATGCGAACATGCATGGAGTAGATTGGGATTATTATACCTCTCACTACCGTGAATTCCTCCCCTATATTTCCAACAATCGGGATTTTGCAACTCTTTTGAGTGAAGTGTTGGGAGAACTTAATGCATCCCACACTGGCGGCAGATATTATCCTTCGGGTGCTCCCATGTCTACCGGTTGGTTAGGTGCTTATTTTGATGAAAACTATGATGGAGACGGACTTAAGGTAGCAGAAGTTCTTCCTCGTGGTCCATTGGCGGCTAAAGCAGCAGATATAGAACCCGGAGATATTATCCTCTCGATAGATGGAGAGAAAATTCTTCCAGATACTGACTATTTCCCGATGCTCGAAGGAAAGACTAATAAAAAAGTACGTCTTGAGGTTAAAAAGAAAAACGGGACAGTGACCCATCCGGTTGTTAAGCCTATCGGAATGGGTAGCCAATCTGAAATGGCATATCAAAGATGGGTTGAACACAATGAACATGTTGCCGACAGCCTATCCGGAGGAAAAATTGGATATGTTCATGTTAAAGGAATGGATACAGAGAGTTTCCAGACCGTATACGATCGTCTTTTGGGTAAATATCGTAATTGCGATGCAGTGGTTGTCGATACCCGTTATAATGGCGGAGGATGGCTTCATAATGACATCGCAGTTCTCCTCAATGGTAAGGAATATGTTAAATACGTACCGCGTGGTAAGGAGATAGGTCATGATCCGTTTGCTCAATGGACCAAGCCATCTGCTATGCTTGTCAATGAATCCAATTATAGTGATGCCCATGGAACTCCTTATGCTTATAAGACTCTCGGTATCGGTGAGGTGATTGGAGCTCCGATTCCGGGTACCATGACTGCTGTATGGTGGGAGACCCAGATTGATCCGTCATTGATATTCGGCATTCCGCAGGTTACCAACATGACACCCGATGGAGTTGTGTTGGAAAACACTCAACTTAATCCTGACATCATTATCTATAATCAGCCTGCTGATATTGAGAATGGTAAGGACGCTCAGCTTGAAGGTGCAGTTCTCAGGCTGATGGAAAAGACTAAAAAATAATCAGAATAAAATAGATTATTTGCCGTTATTAAAAAGGCTGTCATGACCATGAACGGTCATGACAGCCTTTTCCCTTTCTATCATATCTAATATATTGATTCTCTATATGATCCCATTCGTTCATCTTCATGTGCACTCACAATATAGCTTGCTTGACGGAAAAGCTTCTATCCCAGAACTTGTCGACAAGGCAATTGGCGACGGAATGCGAGGTATTGCCCTTACAGACCATGGCAACATGTTTGGCATAAAGGAATTTTATAATTATGTCAACAAGAAAAATTCAGGCAAACCTGATGAAGAGAAGTTCAAGCCTATCTTGGGATGTGAAATGTATGTGGCGCGTGAAAAAATGACCGATCGTAAAGATAAAAGCGACAACGGTTATCACCTCATTGTCCTTGCTAAAAACAGTCAAGGATATCATAACCTTATAAAGCTTGTGAGCAAGGCATGGACTGACGGGTACTACTACAAACCCAGGACAGATCGTGAACAACTCGCTTTGCATCATGAGGGACTGATTGTATGTTCTGCTTGTCTTGGAGGAGAAGTGCCTCAATTCATAATACACGATGATCTGCAGGCTGCTGAAGAGAGAATCTTATGGTATAAACAGACATTTGGAGATGACTATTATCTGGAACTTCAACGCCATCAGACATTCAAGGAAAATTCAAATCGAGAAATCTTTCCGCTTCAACAGAAAGTGAACAAGGTGCTTCTTGAAATGGCAAAGAAGCATAATATTAAAGTGATTGCTACTAATGATGTTCATTTTACATTTGAGGATGATGCCGAAGCGCATGATCGACTGATATGTGTGTCTATGCAGAAAAAGTTTAGTGAACCGCGTCTGCACTACACAAAACAAGAATGGCTAAAGTCTACTGAAGAGATGAATAAAATCTTTGAAGATGTTCCTGAAGCTCTTCAGAATACTCAGGAGATTGTGGATAAAATTGAATTCTATTCAATTGACCATGGCCCCATAATGCCTAATTTTGCAATACCGGAAGAATTCGGCACCGAAGAGGAATATCGTCAGAGACTCACGGAAGAGGATCTTTTTAACGAATTTACGAGAGATGAGAACGGAAATGTGGTTTTGTCGCAAGAAGAGGCTGAGAAAAAAATCAAACGTCTTGGTGGCTACGATAAATTATATAGAATCAAATTTGAAGCTGATTATTTGGAAAAGCTCACTTGGGAAGGGGCAAAGGAAAGATATGGAGATCCATTGCCTGATGATGTGAGAGAGCGTCTGAAGTTTGAGCTTTATATCATGAAGACCATGGGATTCCCGGGTTACTTCCTTATTGTACAGGATTTCATAAATGTTGCCAAGAAGCAGCTTGGAGTGAGTGTTGGTCCAGGTCGAGGATCTGCTGCTGGAAGTGCGGCAGCATATTGCCTTGGCATAACACAGATCGACCCTATAAAATATGATCTTCTTTTTGAACGATTTTTGAATCCTGACCGAATTTCTCTTCCAGATATCGATGTCGATTTCGACGACGATGGAAGATATGTGGTTTTGAAATATGTGACAGAAAAATATGGTGCTGAGAAAGTTGCCCATATTATCACTTACCAGACAATGGCAACAAAGTCTGCTATTAAAGATGTTGCAAAAGTCATGGAACTTCCCCTTCCGGAATCAAACCGTCTTGCGAAGCTTGTGCCTGATAAACTTCCTGAGGTGAATGGTAAATCTCCGAAAGTCAATTTTAAAAATTGTCTTGAGTATTGTAAGGAGTTCGAGGCTGAAACACATAATGAAAATCCGGTTGTTAGGGAGGTTATGAAATATGCCGGCCAGTTGGAAGGAAACGTCAGAGGCACCGGTATTCACGCATGTGGTGTGATTATCGGAAGGGATGACATAACTGATTGGGTTCCCATCAATATGGCGACTGATGCCGATGGCACAAAGGTTATTTCCACTCAGTATGAAGGAAGTGTGATTGAGGAGACCGGACTTATCAAGATGGACTTCCTCGGATTGAAGACGTTATCAATTATTAAGGAAGCTCTTGCCAATATTAAATATACAAGAGGGGTCGATCTTGACATCGAACACATTCCTCTTGATGATGCCCCCACTTTTAAATTATATTGCGACGGAAGAACGACTTCCACGTTCCAGTTTGAGTCTGCCGGCATGCAAAATTCGCTTAGAGAGCTTCAACCTTCAAAGTTTGAAGATTTGATTGCGATGAATGCACTTTATCGTCCGGGACCGATGGATTATATCCCTTCATTCATCAAACGTAAACATGGAGAGGAACCTATATCCTATGATATCCCTATCATGGAGAAATACCTTCAGGAAACTTACGGAATCACTGTTTATCAGGAACAGGTGATGCTTTTGTCAAGATTGTTGTCAAACTTCACCCGAGGCGAGAGTGATATGCTCCGCAAGGCAATGGGAAAGAAGCAGATCGACAAGATGGCGAAGTTGAAGGTGAAATTTATGGACGAAGGTCAGAAAAACGGTCATAAGGCAGAGGTGCTTGAAAAAATATGGGCTGACTGGGAGAAATTTGCCTCATATGCATTTAATAAAAGTCATGCCACCTGCTATACATGGGTAGCATATCAGACAGCTTATCTTAAAGCTAATTATCCTGCGGAATATATGGCTGGTGTGCTTAGTCGTAACCTTGGGGCGGCTGATAAACTGAAGAAAATCATGGACGAATGTATCCGGATGGGAATTGACGTAAAAGGTCCGGATGTTAATGAGTCTATTGAAAAATTCAGTGTGACAAAAAAAGGTGAAATCCGTTTCGGACTCGGTGCCGTTAAAGGTGTCGGAGGAAATGCTGTTAATGCCATCATAGCAGAAAGGGTTGAGAACGGTCCTTTTAAAGATATCTATGATTTTGTGGAAAGGGTGAATCTAAGCAGTTGTAATCGGGCGTCTATTGAAAACCTTGGTTTAGCCGGGGCGTTCGACAGCCTTGGCTACAGAAGAGAGATATTTGTGGAACCTATGTTTGACACCACATATACAGATATGCTTGTCAAATATGGTCAGACTATTCAGAACGACAAAAATTCGATGCAGGCAAGTCTGTTTGGAGATATAGAGCCTATTGAAACCGCACGCCCCCCTATTCCTCAGGTTACTCCCTGGAATCGCTTGAAACTTCTTGATGAAGAGAAAAAGCTTGTGACGATATATCTCTCTGCACATCCGCTTGACCCCTATTATATGGAATTAACATACGGGTGTAATTGTCCATGCGGTGAGTTTGAGGATAAAAAGGAAGCCGGAGCAAAACTAACGATGGGAGGAATGGTAACCGGATTAACCACAAGAATGAGTCGGAGTGGCAATCCTTATGGAGTCCTGACAATAGAAGATAAGAGTGGAAGTGTGGATTTCATGATTTTCGGTAAGAACTTTGAAAATTATAAGAATCGGCTTCAGCCGGGAGATGCCGTGTATATGAAGGTCAATATCAATCCTGGAAGGTTTAATCCTGAAAGGCTTGATGTAAATATTGAGGAAATACAGAGTCTTGATAACATCAAAGGCAAAATGGCTAATACAATCACTATATATCTTGATGATAAATTCAGTTCTGAAGATTTCTTCAGTAAGCTGATAGAATTTAAACCCGACGAACGCCCAGGGGATTTGTTCATTAACATATATAATACGGAAACCAATCAGGTGATCAGTATTCATTCGAGAAAGAAATTTCCTGTTTCTAAAGATGTGGTCTCTTTCTTTGAAGAATGGGGTGTGAAGTATAAGGTCTCAACGACATAATGCTAATATTAATATCACCCATATTCAGATTTCTATAAATCAGAGTGTAAAAAAGAGTGTAAAAATTTTTTATGAACGACATATTGCCAGTTTCATTAAAAATATATACTTTTGGGAATTATTTCTCATATAATATAAAAACATATCAAAATGGCTTTAGAATTTACCGACCAGACAGCACGCGAGGCTATTGAATCTGGTAAGCCCGTGGTTATTGATTTCTGGGCAACCTGGTGTGGCCCATGTATTAAGCTTGGACCTGTTGTTGAAGAACTTGCTGAAAAATATGCAGGTCAGGTTACCATTGGCAAACTCAACATTGATGACAACGACGAAATCGCAAGTGAAAACAGAGTTCGTAATATTCCGACTGTCCTTTTCTTCAAGGATGGTGAGCTCAAAGAGCGCAGCGTAGGTCTTGTTAAACTTTCTGACCTGGAAGATAAACTCGACAAGATCCTCTAACCTCTTTCGCCAAAGAATAATAATCCCGGTATATCTCAACCTGATATTCCGGGATTATTTAATTTGATAAAGACTGACAGATTTAATTTTAATCGGTAACCCTCCCATACATAATGAATGTACGTTGATAATAATCAGAGGTCATGTCTGATATCACTACTCCTTTTTTAGTAGAGGCATGAATGAATTGAACATCATCGATCATTATTCCAACGTGTGAAATAGTATTCTTGTCTTTCCCGGTAGCAAAAAAGGCAAGATCACCCGGTTTAACTTCCTTATGTTTTATCTTTTTACAAATTTCAGCCTGTTTTTTGGAATTCCGTGGCAATTTTTTCCCAATCACGTCTTCATATACTCTTAAAACCATCCCGGAGCAATCAGTACCTTTACCTTTTTCCGAGCATGCATACTTATAGGGGGTTCCAAGCCATGATAATGCTTCTTCCACAATTTTTTTCTGAGGGCTCCGGATGTCTGTTGTTTTTATTGTCTCGATGTCGGGCCTTTTGTCTTTACCGGATTTGGATGAAGACTTACATCCTCCCGATAAAAGAAGAATTGCCATGCATGTGCCAAATATGACATATAATTGTATTTTTGATAATAAACCTCTCATTAATATGTGATTAAAATAGTATTAAAGCTTATCAAGATTAGTGTGTAGACCTCACTGACGATGCAAAATTAGTGCAAATTTCATATTTCTCAAATAAAATTTAATAATTTTATAAATTGAAATTTTATTTTATTAAATTAACTTAAAACACTCATGCTAAGATGATGAAGTATGTAATAATGGAGTGTTTTTTGCATTGTTATAGTGTATACAACGGAAATCATGCGGCATTCCACTCCGCCAAAAGTTTTCCATTAAAATAAAAATATACAACCTTACATATTTTATAGACATGAAGAGATATAGTATTCCTGCCATGGCTGCTCTCCTGGCAATTCTGGTTTCTCCGGCTTGCGCCGACAATCATGCAGAAAACAGCACCCCTCAGTTTATCAGAACATCCAATGGTGCATCATTCGACACAGACTTCACCGTCGCTGCGGAAAAAACAGTAAATGCGGTGGTATGTATAAAGAGTTTTACAACTCAGCGTCAAAACCCGTATGGCAATCAGGGTGGTGGATATGACCCATTCGGTATGTTTGATTTCTTCTTCGGACCCCAGCAACGTCAGCAGCAACCAAGACAGCAGCAGCGTAGCAATGAACCGGTGCAAAGTGGCGTTGGTTCAGGAGTGATTATTTCTGAAGACGGATATATAGTGACAAATAATCATGTGATTGAAGATGCCGACAAGCTTGAGGTTCTGCTCAACGACAATTCTACATATGAGGCAAGAGTTGTCGGAACTGATGAAGCAACAGATCTTGCATTGATCAAAATTGATGCAGAAAACCTTTCTCCTATCACATTTGGCGACAGCGAACAGCTTAAGATAGGAGAATGGGTGCTTGCGGTTGGGAATCCTTTTGGTTTCAATTCAACTGTGACAGCCGGCATTGTCAGTGCCAAGGCAAGAAGTCTTAGCCAGAATGGTAGAAATGGCAAAATTGGTATGGAATCTTACATACAGACTGATGCGGCACTTAATCCAGGCAACTCCGGAGGTGCTCTGGTAAATCTTAAAGGTGAGTTGATTGGTGTAAACTCGGCAATTTATTCAAACACCGGTAGCTATGCCGGATTCTCTTTCGCAATCCCTACTACTATTGTGAAAAAAGTAATGACTGATCTTCGTCAATATGGCACTGTTCAACGTGCTGTATTGGGTTGTACGGTTAAAGAGCTTGACGCTAAGATTGCAAAAGATAAGAATATCACTGCTGTCAAGGCCGGTCTTCTTGTCGATGCTGTCAACGATAGAAGCACTGCAAAAGAGATCGGTCTTCAGAAAGATGACGTAATTACAGCCATCAATGATATGGAAGTTCATAATTTTGCTCAACTTGTTGAGCAACTCAATAAATTCCGTCCCGGCGACAAGATTACGGTTACTTATTATCGTGACAATAAAAAAGAGGTGAAATCTGCGACACTCCGCAATACTCAAGGCAACACTTCGATTACAAAAAAGGGCGATTTTTCTGAAATCGGGTGTGCTTTCATGAAACTGACAGATGAGCAGAAACGACATCTTGGTATTTCTACCGGTGTAAAAGTTACAGGTCTGAAAAATGGAGCTTTCAGAGACGCTGGAATTAAAGATGGATTTGTGATTACTGACATCAATGGCAGGGCTGTTAATTCGTCAGATGATGTTGAGCAAATCTATAATATGATAATGAAATCGGAGGATGGCGACAAGGTAATGTTTATAACCGGAATCTATCCCTCGGGAAAGAAATACTATTATGCGGTAAATCTTGCTCAGGAGTAAAATAAGTTTGAAATATACTAAAATAATCTGCCGATTCATATTTCTATGTCGGCAGATTATTTTTTTAGATTATTTATACAACATTCGAGCGAGGTCTGCGTTTAAATTTAGGCACAAGTGCCCAATCCTATGTGTTTGGCGGATTTATCTGTCAAACCGCAACAATTTTTGGAAGGGAATATGAGACAGCTAAAGATTACAAAATCAATCACCAACCGCGAAAGCGCATCTCTTGATAAATATCTACAGGAAATTGGCCGTGAGGAACTGATTTCAGTAAGTGAGGAGGTGGAACTCGCTCAGCGAATCAAAAAAGGAGATCATGCAGCATTAGAAAAGCTTACAAGAGCTAATCTCCGTTTTGTGGTTTCAGTAGCAAAGCAATATCAGAATCAAGGATTAAGTCTCCCCGATCTTATCAACGAAGGTAATCTCGGACTTATACGTGCAGCTCAGAAATTTGATGAGACCCGTGGTTTCAAATTCATTTCTTACGCTGTATGGTGGATTCGCCAATCAATCCTTCAAGCTCTTGCCGAGCAAAGTCGAATCGTGCGTCTTCCTTTGAATCAGGTCGGTTCACTAAATAAAATAAGTAAGGAGCTCTCTAAATTTGAACAGGAGAACGAACGTCGTCCGTCTCCGGAAGAATTGGCTGACCGTCTTGGGCTGCCTGTAGACAAAGTGTCTGACACGTTGAAAGTATCCGGACGTCATATTTCTGTAGACGCTCCATTCGTGGACGGCGAAGATAATTCTCTTCTTGATGTCCTGCCAAATGATGACAGCCCGATGGCAGATTCTTCTTTGAATCAGGAGAGTCTGTCAAAGGAGGTGGATCGTGCCCTCAAACAGCTTTATGATCGTGAACGCGAAATTTTAAAGATGTTTTTCGGTATCGGATGTCAGGAAATGACTCTTGAAGAGATCGGTGCTAAATTTGATCTTACTCGTGAACGTGTACGTCAGATTAAGGAGAAGGCTATCCGGCGTCTTAAAGGTCAGAAGAGCAAACTTCTAAAGAGTTATCTGGGAGAATAATAGAAGGATATTGAATCCTATATTCATCTGAGGGAGAATATTTAAAAACGCCCATTAAGCTTTAATGCTTGGAATGGGCGTTTCTTTTTGGCTTTTTAATAAGGGGGCGGATTCATTTTGAATACGTCCCCTTATATTATATAATTATTCGGGTCAATTCTTCTCAATTCCGTCTCTTTTTAGTAGAGCGTCTACAGTAGGTTCTTTGCCCCTGAACTCTTTGTAAAGCTCCATAGGATCCACAGTTCCACCGCTTCGAAGCATTTTTTTGAATTTCCCGGCTGTTGTCTGGTCGAATATACCATGCTCCTTGAATTCGGCAAAGGCATCCGCATCAAGCACTTCAGCCCATTTATAACCATAATAACCTGCTGCGTAGCCTCCGGAAAATATATGACCGAAAGACGGCGATGTTGCACATCCGTCGATAGCTTCAAATATTCTTACGGGATCTTGAGCTTTTTTCTCGAACTCTTCGACAACAACATTTTCCTCCAAAGGATTTTCAATGGTATGATATGCCATGTCAAGATAACCGAATCCCAATTGACGCACGCATGCATAAGCAGCCCCATATTGCTGCGCTTTTAAAAATTTGTCCAATAATTCTGCAGGCAACTTCTCACCTGTTTTGTAATGGCGTGCAAATCCATCGAGAAATTCTTTTTCAGTTAGATAGTTTTCGTTAAATTGAGAGAACAATTCAACGAAATCATGGTAGACATTTGTGCCGCTGAGAGATGCATATGTTGCCTGAGAAGATAGTCCGTGAAGTGCATGACCAAATTCGTGAAGGAATGTTTCAACTTCTCCGGGTGTGAGCAAAACTGGTTCGCTTCCTACTGGCTTAGAGAAATTGCATACGATTGAGATAAGAGGTAACGTGCGGTTCCCTTTATCATCTTTTGTTTCAGGACGGAATTCTGTCATCCATGCTCCGGGAGATTTGCCTGCACGGTAAAAGAAGTCGGCATAAAGTATACCAAGCACACTTCCGTCTTTTTCGAAGACTTCGAATGCTTTTACATCAGGATGATAGACAGGGATATTCTTATTCTCTTTGAAAGTATAACCATATAATTTAGTGGCTAATCCCAAGACACCGGAAATTGTGTTGTTAAGTTCAAAGTATGGTTTAAGATCCTCGTCATTAAATGCATATCTGGCATTCTTCAGTTTATCTGACCAGAAACTATAATCCCATGGTTTAAGCATGAATTTCTCACCTTCACTTTTTCTTGCAAATTTTTGAATCTCTTCAACCTCTTCTTTCATAGGCTCCATGTAATTGTTGCGAAGCTGTTGAAGAAGATTCATGACATTATCGGTGTTTGCCGCCATTGTGCCTTGCAGATGATATTCGGCAAAGTTCTTTTTACCCATTAGTTTTGCAATCTGAAGGCGAATATTTGCGATATCTTTTAATATATTGGTGTTATCGAATTCTCCTCCAATATTTCGGGAATTGTACATCTTATAAAGCTTTTCCCTAAGATCGCGGTTTTCAGCATACATCATGAATGGACTGTAAGACGGGGCAAACATAGTGAAAAGATATAGTGATGGATTGTCTGTTTTCCCTTCTGACTCTAATGCTTCGCGTGCTGCTTCTCTCGATGCTTTCTTTATGCTTTCCGGCAAACCTTTTGTGTCTGCTTCCTTAACCCATAGACGACGGTTTGGATTTGCCATATCATTGGTGACATTTTGACTGAATTTCACGTTTAGATCAGAAAGCCGAGAACTCAATTTCCTGAATTCCTCACGTGCTTCACCTTTGAGATTGGCTCCGCTTTCCGCAAAGCTTCTGTAGGTTTCTGATATTAGTCGCTGTTCTTCAGAAGATAGATCAGTTCTTTCATTTCTTTTATCGTAGACAGCTTTAATGCGTTCAAAAAGTTTTTCATTAAGAAGCAGGTTAGTCGAATGTTCAGACAATATCGGGGTGACTTTTGTCATGATATTCATCAGAACAGTGTCTCCGAGGGCGGCATCAAGATTGCTAAGTGTCTGTACTGCTCCATTTAAAACTACTCCTGACCGATCAAGTGCTGCAATTGTGTTTTCGAAAGAAGGCTCATCATCGGAAGAAGCGATGGCATCTATCTCTTTATTGTGGAGTTTAATGCCTTGGGTAATTGCCTCTTCGTAATCATCGGTGCTGATTTTGTCGAATGGAACAGCTTGAAAAGGTGCGCCAGAAGGAATCAGCAATGGATTGCTTCGTCCTCCGGTTCCTTCATTCACGCATGACATCAATGAAATCGCGGTCATTGATCCTAAAATGAATTTATACATATTATCAAATTATTAATATGCGAATTTAACAAAAAATATTCTGCTTACAAAATTATTCAGCTTTACTTATAATTATATAGAATAATTTATCTTATTGTCTGAAATGAAAGATATTAGCCAATCAACAATATAATAGATGTGGTGATTAGTAACATTAGAAATTCACTTTTCCTGTTTATCCATACTGCTGATTTGACATCGTTGAAAGTGAAAGCTCTTTCGTTCTTACCTATATAAGGTTTATATACAGTTTGTCCGAAATAATCGTGGGGACCCCCGAATCTGCAATTAAGAATACCTGCCAATGCTGCTTCCGGATAGCCTGAATTAGGGCTTAGATGAGCTCTCCCATATTTCATTACAAATCCTGTAAGATTAAGTCTCCCACTGACGAGAAGCATTATAAAAGCTGTCAGCCGTGCCGGGATATAGTTGGCAATGTCGTCAATCCTGGCTGCGAACGTTCCGAATTGGAGATAGCGTTCATTTCTATATCCTATCATTGAATCAAGAGTGTTTATCATTTTATAAGTCAAAATTCCCGGAACACCAAGAACAGCATACCAGAATAGAGGGGCTATCACTCCGTCAGATAGATTTTCAGATAAAGTTTCGAGGGCAGCGGCTTTCACTTCTTGATCCGAAAGGGATTTAGTGTCTCTACCTACAATACGTGCAACCTGTTTCCTGCCATCTTCCAACGATTTTTCACAAGCTTTAAAAGTCTCTGTCACTTCCTTTTCAAGAGTTTTCCCGGCAAGACAAAAGAAAACAATAATTGTTGATACCACTATATAGACATAAGGATATACTGAAAGCCAACTCAAAATCATATATGATGCTACAAACGTGGTGATAATAAGAATAAAGGCAGTGAATGCACCTTTAATCCTTCTCCCCTTTCCTCTATTCAGCCGTTTTTCGAAGAAAGATATTGCTTTCCCAAAACCGACAACCGGATGAGGAAGACAAGTCGGATCTCCAAGCAACCTGTCAAGAATCCAACCTGCCACCACTGCTATTATTTTTGATATTGTTTGAGCCATGATTCTATCCCTTTTATAAGGTTGTCATTTTCTTCTTTTGCTTGTGCAGCCACTCTGAAATATTGTTTGTTAAGACTATGGAAGTTCGAAGCGTCCCTAATTAAGATTCCATGTTTTTCTATAAGATGCTTTTTAAGACTGTTTGCTGTGCCCCACGGAAGCCTACATAGCATGAAATTAGTCTTGGAATCGAAAGTGGTTATTCCGCGTTCCTGTAATCTTTCGGCGATCTTACATCTTTCATTAATCAAAGTTGACGTGTCTACTTTAAATTCACTCTCATGATTGAAGCAGTAAAGAGCGGCTTCTATGGCTAACGAATTCACGGACCACGGCATCATCCTTCTTCTGATTTTCTCTGATATGTCAGGATGTGCCACAAGATATCCAATCCTCATACCTGGAAGTGAGAATTTCTTTGTTAAAGATTTTAAAATGACAAGATTTGGATATTTAAGGACACTATCCGAATCAAACATTTTCTCGAATGTATAATCTTCATAGGCTTGATCAATAATCACTAATCTTTGTTGATCGCGATTTAATATCTTTCCCAATTCATGACATGTGAATATCTTTCCTGTCGGATTGTTGGGATTGCAGATCCACACTAAATTTGCCTTCGGATTAATATCTACTAATTCTGAGAAGTGGCTTATTTTGTGACCATACATTTTGCAGGCATCTTCATATTCGCTGAATGACGGGGAAAGAATTGAAGAATGTCCTGAAAACGCAGAAGCGATGAGGTATATGGCTTCGACGGCTCCGGATGTCACGACGATAGATTTATCGCAGACGTTTTCTTTATAAGCTATTACATTTTTCAGCTGCGCTGCGTCTGGTGACGGATAGTTATAGATGGTGTGCAGACAGGATTTCAAATGATTTTCCAGCCCTTTGTTCCTTTTACAGAAAATATTAGTACTGAAATTTGATTTGATATCTTGTCTATGATTATATATATCGTCGCCGTGTCCTTCAATCATTACTTAAAATTTTATATAATAAATCGATATCAAGATACTTTCTAACATGCTCCGCAAGTAAGTCATATTGCATGTCTTTATATTCTGAATTAGACATCTGTGAAGATTTTTGATCAATCTTACTGCCGGTGGAATTTAAAAGATAATTGACAACGGATTCATTATCGAGAATGCCATGAAGATATGTGCCCAGACATTTGTTTGATGTGATGGCTCCTTCATTGAAATCGCCGATTTTGTTGACAGCAGAGATTCTTGCTGCAAGTGTTGTTTCTCCACAATGTATCTCATAACCTTCAATCAAGTCTTTTGTTGGAAGAAATTGTGCCGAGACTTGTCTTGTCAGTTTATCCTCTTTAATAATTGTCGAAGTTGGCAGTAATCCTAATCCTGCGACTGTTAAATTCTTTCCTTCTATCCCTTCCGGATCTGAAATTGATTCTCCCATCATTTGATATCCCCCGCATATTCCCCATACGGTCTTTCCATTCCGGAATGCACGAATAATAGCTTCGGCAACCCCAGAATTTTTAATGTCGATTAAATCGGGGATTGTAGATTTGGTTCCCGGTAGAAGTATGACATCTGCTTTTATGATTTCGTCCGGAGAATCTGTATAATACAGATAAGTTCTGTCATCTCTTTCGAGACAGTCAAAATCAGTGAAATTGGATATGTGTTTCAGCTTGACTACTGCAATCTTGATTTTATCGGTATTTTCAACATTTAAATTCTTCTTTTCAAGAGACACTGAATCCTCCTCTTCGATGTTAATGTTGTTAAAATATGGGATGACTCCCAGAACAGGGATACCGCATATATTTTCAAGTATTTCCTTCCCTTTTTCAAAAAGTTTAAGGTCTCCGCGGAATTTATTAATTATTATACCTTTTATCCTTCTCTGATCTTCCGGTGTTTGAAGTTTCACACTTCCGTATGCAGAAGCGAATACCCCTCCCCTGTCAATGTCGGCAACCAAAATGACATCTGCATTTGCATATCGTGCCATAGGCATATTCACAAGATCGCTTTCTGCAAGATTGAGTTCTGATATACTGCCGGCACCTTCCAATACGATCGGGTTGAATTTTTCTTTAAGCCGGTCGAATGCACCCTGTACCTTTTCCCGAAGATGTTCTCGGCCCTCTGATGTGAAATATTCACAGGCATTTCTATTGCCGACGGGTCTGCCGAGTAATACCACTTGTGATGTATGCTCGGAAGTAGGTTTCAACAAAAGAGGGTTCATCTCGCAGCTACAAGGTATTTTGCATGCTTCAGCCTGCACTGCCTGAGCCCTGCCAATTTCGAAGCCGTCTGACGTTACATATGAGTTTAATGCCATGTTTTGCGCCTTGAATGGTGCTGGTTGAAAACCATCTTGAAGGAATATCCTGCATAATGCTGTCGCAATTACACTTTTACCTACGTCGCTTCCGGTCCCAGCAAGCATAATATTATGGAGTCTCTTCATTTTTATTACTGCAGTTACTTGATCAAGATAAATAATTATTGATTTCCAATTCTATGATTGAACCATAATCAGGAGTGTGATCAAATGGTCTTGAATTGTCGATTACTCCGAGAAGAATCATGGCATGAAGAATTGTTCCTCCATGAGTGAAAACAAGTATTGAATCCAAATCCTGTTTCAGGCAACTGTTGATAAACCGTTTGACTCTTTCTCCATGCTGCACGAACGACTCTCCTCCAGGTGGAAGTGTATTTTTCCAGTCTTCAAAATACTCATAGAGGCTGTCGTCGGTAATATCGTTGAAATGCATCATCTCCCAGTTCCCGAAATCCATTTCTGCAACGTCCTCTGATATTACAGGATCTGGGAAACCACAATATTTCGCGAGACGCAGGCACCTTGAGCGTGGACTTGAAAAAACTTTATCGAAAGATTTCTCTTTCAAATTTGACTTTACAGTTTCGGCTTCAATTTCAAATGTAGGTTTCAGATCCACGTCTGTTTTTCCGTAAAATACCCCTTTTGAAACATCTGGGGCGGTATGTCGTACGAGCGTGAGCTTCATAGGTATAATATTGTAAAAAAGAGACAAAATGCGAGTTCTGCAATCAAATATACGGCTCCACAGCAATCACCGGTATAACCTCCTATTTTTTTCTTCATGAAGATTAAAAGAAAGGCAGTCGTTATAGATGATCCTATTACGCCACATATAACAGGTATGACTAATTGATTTAGATAAATACATGTCAAAATTATAGGTATCGCAGCGAAACAAAGAGCAATGCAAGTATCCGGTGCTGTGGGGCGAGGATATGCAGCTAAATTTTTAGCTGTTGCATCTTTTCTTGCATACTCGAGAAATGATAACATCCTACCTGAACAAAATTTTGACCATGGGTCGGCGCATATTATCATCAAGGCACCAATATACGGGGGGAGTGATGACATTAAGGATACGAATGTCCCTATGAATATTATAAGGGCTATCACACCATATGTGCCGATATGAGAATCCTTCATGATGGTGAGTATCTTCTCCTTACTTGTGCCACCTCCAAACCCATCGAAAAAATCTGCGAGTCCATCTTCGTGATATCCTCCGGAAAGCAACAATCTTCCTCCTAATGCGAGAAACGCTGAAGGTAATGAAGGTAGTCTTAACGACAGAAGCAAATATAATCCTCCACAAAAGACTCCTGTAATCCATCCGGCAAATGGCCACCACGTCACTACATGACGGTAGGATTCACCGGATATATTCGGGAAGATCTTCCATAAGGGAAGTTTGGTGAACATTGTCAGCGCCGCTATTGGGCGTTCAATATTTTTGTTCATGAGAAATATTTCGTGACTTTCCCTTCAGTGAAATTGTCCATCTCGTTGATCATTCTTACGGCTGAGTCAACTATCGGATAGGCGCATACGGCACCTGTACCCTCTCCAAGCCGCATGGATAGATTCAAGACCGGACGTCCTCCCAATATCTCAAGTAATTTTTTATGACCTGATTCATCTCCCACATGTCCGTAAATCACGTAATCTTTTACTATAGGATTGAATTGTGAAGCAGCAAGAAGACATGCAGACATTATAAAACCGTCGAGCAAAATGGTCATTTTAAGTTCTGCAGCCTGTAGCATACCTCCAACCGCCATTACCATTTCAAACCCTCCATAAGCTGCCAACGCTTTTTCAGGATGTTTTCTCAAATCTTCTAAATCATGTCTGTTGAGAGATTCTTTAAGCACAGATAATTTGTGATTGACACCTTCTGATGAAAGTCCTGCGCCCGCACCCACACACTTATCTAATGGAATATTTCCGAAAATAGACATCCAAAGTGAGGAAGATGATGTGTTGCCGCTTCCCATTTCGCCGAAACTGATTATATTGCAACCCTCCGAGTATATTTTTCTTACCACTTCTGCACCTCTTTCGATTGCAACGTTCATTTCTTCCAAAGTCATTGCATCTTCATGGAGATAATTCTTTGTCCCTTTTGCTATTTTTTTGTCTATCACTCCGATTTCAGGGGGAAAATCGTAATCTACTCCCGAATCTACAAGGACTAATTTAAACCCATGTTGATTACAAAGGAAATTGATTCCTGATGTGCCAATAGCAAAATGGACCATCTGCTGTTTAGTGACTTCTCTTGGAGAAAGTGTCACCCCTTCCTCTACTATACCGTGATCTCCACCAAACAACACGTTGTGTGGTTTGCATAGTTTGGGTGATTCAGTATGTTGAATTAGAGAGATCCGGAGTGCAAGGCCTTCAAGAAATCCCAATGATCCTTTAGGTTTGGTCAAACAATTGATCTTGTCGATTATAGCTGGTTCGATGGATCTGTCGAGAGGTAATATTTTGAAATCTTTCATGATGGAGATATTTATGATGGGAATGATGTAATATTTGGGTTATTTTAATTTTAATGGTAATCCTGAAACAATCATATATGCCTCATCAGCCAATTGTGCCACATATTGGTTAATGGAGCCTTGTAGATCAGCAAATTGTCGTTGCATTTTGTTTGCCGACACTCCCCCCAGACCGATTTCATTGCTGACGGCTATGATTGTAGCGTCTACTTGAGAGAAGAGTTTGTCTATTTCATTAATGATGGAATTAAGGGCATTTTCAACGTTTTCGTTTGCCGCAAAGAAATGGTTTGTCGCAAACATTGTGATGCAGTCAAGCAAAACAGTTTTCCCTGATAAATCGGCATCAAAGTGAAGAGGTGCCTCTATGGTTTGCCAGTTGTCACCGCGACGCTGTCGATGCTTAGCGACTCTCTTTTCCATTTCTTCATCATATATAGTCGCAGTGGCGAGATAAACTGGAGATTTAGAAAGTTGCAATACAAGCCGTTCGGCAAAAGCACTTTTACCAGACCTCTGCCCTCCTGTGACATAAATGATTTTGCTCTTTTTCATAGTCGATAAATTCTTTTACAAAAATAATCAAAAATAAGATTATCTCAAATCCTCATTTTGTAAAAAGTGTTGTAGCGTCGAAATATTAGTTTTATATTTGTGACGAGTTTAATCTGATTCGCTACTTATGAAGAAAATATTATTTATACATATATTCTGTCTCTTTGGTATTTTGGCAGCTGCTCAGAATTCGGCTGTCGAGGTGAGTTACCGGTATAGTCATCCTGTACAGACAATGAGAAGTGCTGATGCCGATATAACCAATCAATATATACTCATCTCAAATGGAGTGGAATCAAAATTTTATTCACCTAAAACAGAATATATTGATTCTATTGAATCGACACCGGAAGGATTTGAACGGTTTAATACTTTTAAAAGAATTTGTTATGAAAAGAAACAAAAGGATTTGATTCCTCGTGTAGACGGTTCTTTTTATGTGACGAAATCGTTTGAAAGTAGAAAAGTAAAAACTTATGACGTTGCTGCCGCCACACGTTATAAATGGGAAGAACCGCTTTCTGAAATTGTTTGGGATATCACGGATTCTACAAAGAATATAATCGGATACGAAAGTTTTATGGCTTCTGCCGATTTTCATGGGAGAAAATGGACTGTGTGGTTTTCACCGGAAATCCCGGTTAAAGACGGACCATGGAAACTGTCCGGACTCCCGGGGATAATTCTTGAAGCTGTCTGTGAGTCAGGACAGTATTATTTTATTGCCGATGGGATTCAACAGATAGAAAACACTTTTTATGACATTTACAGCGAAGATAATTGGGAGCCTACCACTAGCATGGATTTCTGGAATTTACGTAGGGCATGCCTGGAAAACCCTTCGCGTATTATGAATGCCTCGGAAAATATAATAGTTTTCCAAGGCATAAAGTATAATAAATACTTACCTCGTGAAGTTGTGGATTATATAGAAACAGATTATTAATTAGAAAAATATGCTTTAAAATTTGAATTCTATACCGACCATGACTGTTATGCCCGGCATCGGACATCCGTAGATTATTTCATAGTGGCGATCAGTAAAATTGTCAAGTTTCACAAACGCAGTGACTGGTACTTTTTCACCGAAAGTATAGGCTCCCCTGAAATTGAGTAAAGTATAGTTTTCTGTTCCGTCTGGTTGTCCGTTCTGTAAAGACCATATATTCTGGTTCTCTATTTCAAATTGGAATTTTCCCGGAGTGAACATCAAGCGTGCGTTTAATTTATTTTTTGGTGCATATACCACTTTGTTATCTGTATGTAGATAACTATAGTTAGCACTGACCATCCAATTTGGAAGGAAATGATATGAGGTTTCTAATTCAAACCCCTTGTTTTTGAATTTACCTATATTGAGATTGAGTGGCTTACCATCTACCATCTGTGTCTGGATCATATCTTTGCCGTCAATAAAATATAGTGCCGCCCCAAGATTTAGTTTTCCCTCAAGAAGATACTGAGAATAACTTACTTCATAATTGAGCATATATTCCGGTTTAAGGTTTGGATTGTGAGGGGGATACATATACAATTCTCTAATATTTGGAGATCTGAACCCTTTAGCAAAATTAAATTTGAATTCCGAGTTATATCCGGGACGTAGCACTACACCTGCCGATGGCACCCATACATTTCCATAAGAAGATCCATGTTGCAAGCGCATTCCGGCATTAATATTGAGAATATCGTTGAAAAATCCTTGCTGGAGCATAACATAGCCGGCAACTTCATTCTCACATTTCTTTATACCATCTGTTCTTGTATCGGTTTCCTTATCGGTATTCCATGAATTACCACCCCAATGTTGGAAATCAAGTCCAAGAGACATATCGCTGGCTGTCCATAGATTCAGTGTCTCGAAAATTGTAAATCCCATATTATAGTCATGAGAATGGAACAGATAATCACGTGGTGTGCCACCTGGAGCGTAACCATCATCAACATCATGATCTCCCCAGTTTATCCATGCCTGAGCACCTCCATTTACTTTATCATAACTATTATTGACATAAAATGCACCTGTTCCACGGAAAATATTAGTCCACATACTTAGAAGGGGGGATTGTATTGTTCCCGGATTGTTTGCTTTGGTCTGAGTCATATCGATCATTCCTCCGGCTTTCCAATGATCTGAAAACCCATAAGATATGTTAGCATATTCATTGGCGAGCCAGAATTCGCTTCCCTTACGATTACCGTTACTGCGGTCAACCTGCCCGGCAACATTAGCTTGAAAAGCCCCCTTTTTTAAGCCTGTGGCAACATTGAATTTTTGTGTTGAAAAAGAACCGAACATGGCGCGTGCTCTTCCTGACACCCCATCATTTGATTGGCGTTTTGTAATGATGTTGACGGAACCGCCCATCGCGCTTGATCCATAAAGTATTGATGACGGACCTTTGACAACTTCTATCCTTTCTACTCCATTGGCAACGTATGTGTCAGGGAGTGAATGACCGAATACTCCAGCCCATTGTGGCATGCCGTCTATCATAAAAAGCACCTTATTTCCTCCTCCTACACCACGGATGTTGACTGTGCCTGCTGCTCCGCCAGAAACGCCATATCCTGCAAATCCTCTTTCTGATGCAAAAAGTCCGGGAATATCTTGCACCATCACAGGAAGAAGTGAAGATTCAGTTGAACGATCAATTTGTTCACTTGAAATTGTAGTGACATCCAATGGAGTGAACTTTACGTTTGCTTTTGCCTTGACTTCGATAGCTGGTAAATCTTTGTAAAATGTGTCGGGATGCTCTGTCTCGTAAGCCATGGCCTTAGGATAAGCCAAAGTAGATATAGCGGTTGCAAGTATAGTTTTTATAATCATTCTTGTGTATTTGGGTTATATCTGTTGTTTTATTAGAGGGGAGATTATATGATATCTTTATAAAAAGGATACGATTTATTGTTATGAAAGTTGAATAACTTTTGTAAAAATATCACATTGTAAAATTATAAAAATAAAGATATCTATACAAATAAATTTGAATATCTGTAATAAAAAAACTAAATTTGTGTAAGAATTTCAGTGATATATGTTAACGTGTAATGAAATGACTCCTTATAGTCATGTTTGTGATATACGACACCGAAAGATTAAAAATAATCACTGAAAACTATTGTAACTATTTAGATGACACCCTAAATAGTTACTTAATAATCTTGGAGTTATTAAACTATTAAAAATTAATATGATAAAAAGAATGATTATGGCGGCAATCGTTGCATTAGGTATTGGTTCTTCTTGTAATGCCCATACACAAAACGATATTCCATCTGTTTTGCCTGAGCAATTTGCCAAAGAAATGAAATCAGACACGACTGCAGTCATTTTGGATGTCCGTACCCCTGAAGAATACTCTCAAGGGCATCTTCAGGACGCGCGTCTGATAGATTTTAAAGATTCTTCAAATTTTGACAAGGCAATCAGTGAGTTGCCTAAGGATAAGACGTATTACGTTTACTGTCGGAGTGGAAGACGGAGCATGTCGGCTGCAGAAAAAATGAAAGAACTGGGATTAAGAGTGGTAGACATGGCAGGCGGTATAATTGCTTGGGAAAAAGATGGTATCCCGGTTGTGAAATAAAGACGATTGAATAGAGATGGATGTTTTGAGAAAAGAATTGAACGAAATCTATTTATCACAAAATCTGGACGATGAATTTCTTGATGATTACAATCTTTCAATAAAATTGTCTGCATCTTCTCTGGTTGTAAATCGGATTAGATTGCCTTTATAAAAACGTAGAAGAATGTTGATAATGGGAAGTTGATTCTTAGGGAAATCAAGGATCCATTGACGGAAACTTTCATCAAGCTGGTCATCAGACCATGGCATATCTTCCCTGTCTTTGCCGAGACGTTGTATTGCCCCTTCAAGACATATATCGACAGGAAGGTCGAAGAAAAACGCTGTATCGGCTTCATCAAGTCTTAATGGCAGGGTTCGCAGATAGTTCCCATCCAATATCCATCTATCTTTGCTCATGATGTCCATAAGAGAAGAATCAAATTCCTCAGGTGAGACAGTGGTTCTGTCTGCTTTATGCCATATCATGTCAAGATAAAACAGAGGTAAGCCGGTCTTCGAGGAGAGTTTCCGGGCAAAAGTGCTTTTCCCTGCACCCGGACAACCGATAATGATAGCTTTAGTCATAGAAATATCTTATTATGAGATTACATTTTTGGTTTTCTCAAGACCGGCAAATCTGTTTTAATAACCCGTCTGGCATTATGGAACGAATACTCTTGTTATACGAGCATAATAACGTGTGTGAATACCGCCGGGTATCTTAGCGCTATCATAACAACGTTCAAACACGCTTGTTTCTTTAAAGTTTTCCTTTTTAAGAATATCAGAGTAGACAATGTCGCATTCAATCACGAGCTTTGCTCCTTCAAAAGTGATTTGTCCGGATGGGAGGTCTACGGGGGTCAGACCGGGCACATTCATTTTATTGATATCTCTGCCACTTTTTGTTCCCATCTCGGTAAGGATATTGCGGTATTCATTGCCGAAAAATGTAAGTGTGAAGCGTCCCTCACGGTCTACGAATTCTTTGGTATACCTCTCCTGACGGATAAAAACTTCAATCATATCATTAAACCAAAGTTCTCCGATTAATCCCCAGTTGGCGGTCATGGTGTTATAATTCCCCATTTCACCGGCTGTGATAAGCATCCAGTCTTTAGAGATAAGTTTAACAAGATTCTCTTGAATCTCTGTTGCTTTGATTTCTTTCATATCAAATTATTTAATGAATACGTACATTTGTATGGGCAAAGATAACAAATATTCTGGATACTGTGCAAAACAAACAATGAAGATGATAGATAAATGCGGTTAAATTCAATGATCTATTGTCATAACTTCTATTTTTGATTAAATTTGTAGCAATATAAGCAACGCTACTTATGTATGGGTATAATTAAAAAATATCATGGAGGAAACGTGCCTCCTTATATGAAAGTTTTGGTCGGACTATTCAGTAAAAATCGGTTGGCGATTTCATCGGCAGCCTTAATGACTGGGATTGACTATTATGGCACAGTTCAACGCATTTGAAGAGGCTCTCGACTTCTTTTTCTGGAGGGAGTTATGCGAGAAGCACGGCACGCTGCGCCATTTCAAGCGCGGCGAATATTTCGTACACACGGGCGAGGTCCTTAAAAATGCCGGATGGATTGTGTCAGGCGGTTTCAAGCACTCGCTGATTGATAATTCGGGAAACGCGAAAACAGTCGGTTTTGTGTTCGAGGGTTCTGTCCTCGCCAACTATATCAGCTCGATGCACGGCAAGAAGATACCTACCGACATCATAGCTCTTGAGGATTCAGATGTTCTTGTCATACCTTCCTCACTGATTCGTGAGAGACTGATGTTTGACCCTACACTCTACATCAAGTTCCTTGACGCCTTGTTTGAGCAGGCATACGACTTGGTTCTTAATAACTACCGCTCCACTCCGGAGCAACGCTATCGCCAGTTGCTTGCGCGTTATCCACGACTTTTTGATTTGGTCTCTCTCGGAGAGATAGCCACCTATCTCAATATCTCGCGTCGTCAGCTCCATAGAATCCGTGAAACCATATCCACCAATACTCCTGACGAGGAAAAATCGAGGGAATAAATCTACACGTTTTACTTTGCCATGTGTTTGTCCTTGCCGATAGTGACTGTTTTAATATATATTTTCATCTAAATTTGGCTGTATTCCGAACTTATTGTAAATTTGCAGTAAATTCGGAATTGGAATATGACCATCAAAAAGTATATAAGACGAGACACATATCTTGAAAAACTCATCCTCAGACGAGATAACGGAGAAATTAAAATTGTAACCGGTCCTCGTCGGTGTGGTAAATCGTGGCTATTGAGCCATATCTTTAGAGATTATCTTCTGGGTGCCGGTGTCAGTCCGGAGAACATAATCACGGTGGATTTCGACAAGGATGACGACATATATGATTTTGATGTCTTGGATCATAAGGCTGTAAAGGAATATATCTATTCTCAAATTAGAAGCGACACAGAGAAATATTATGTTTTTCTAGATGAAATACAAGAGCTTGAGAATTTTGAACGTCTGGTGAACGGATTGAACGGACATGACAATGTAGATGTGTATGTGACCGGCAGCAATTCAAGGTTCTTGTCAAAGGATATTCGTACAATCTTCCGTGGACGTGGGGATGAAATACGTGTCTTTCCTCTTTCTTTTAGAGAGTTCTGCCTGCACTATTCCGACAGTGTTCGTGATGCGTGGAAACTTTATTATACCTTCGGAGGTATGCCAAGGCTTCTGCATTACACTAACAATGAGCAACGGATCAGTTACCTTCAGAATTTATGGAATAAGACTTATCTTGACGATGTTGTCGAGCGCAATAACATAAAGAACGGTCTCGCTATGTCAAGACTTGCAACATCATTGTGCAGTTCCATTGGCTCTCTTACTAATCCATCAAGGATTGCTAACACGCTTGAAACAGTACAAAGGATGAAAATAGACTCAAAAACTGTTGCATCATACATCGAATGTCTTGAAAATGCCTTTTTGTTTGAAAGTGCAGAGAGATACGATGTCAAGGGGAAGCGATATTATGAGTCAACAAAGAAATATTACTGTATTGATATTGGATTGCGCAATGCCCGTTTGAATTTCAGACAGCAGGAACCTACCCACATAATGGAGAATGTTCTCTATAATCATTTGCGAGTCATGGGTTTCCTTGTAGATGTTGGAATTGTCGAAAGCCGCGAGATGAAAGAAGGAAAACAAAAATTCATTCAGAGGGAAATTGATTTTGTTGTCAACAAAGGTGATAAAAAATATTATATTCAGTCTGCATATTCAATACCCACAGAAGAAAAGAGGGAGCAAGAGTTGGCTTCTTTGTTGAAGATTTCTGATTCTTTCAAGAAAATTGTGGTACTCGGTGAAGACATAATGCCATACACTGATGAAAACGGTATCTATTTCACTGGATTATTCGATTTCCTTTTAAAGGATGATTGGCTTTAAAATTCTCAATGAACTGGCATATACAGATAATATGGTCACCTATCTAAATATCTCGCGTCGTCAGCTCCATCGAATCCGCGAAACCATATCCACCAATACTCCTGACGAGGAAAAAACAGTAGAATAAAGCTCAAAAAGGCTATTTTATTGGGCGGCTGTGACATTTGTCACAGCTAAAGTTGCAAACGCTTAGTAACTTTGCAGTATATAATAAGTAGGTATAAGGAAGATGAAACTAATAGCGGCAATATTTTTTGTTGTAGTACTTGGTGCCTGTTCATCGGCATATCGGGTCAATGGCTGGTATCCGGTAGCTGATATCCCGGAGAATAAAATAGAAGGGAAGGCTATTGTTTCGACGAAAGACTTTGATGTCGTAACTCTTGACACTGTTTCATTTCCTGATATGGCAATAATTGAGGGGAAGCTGAAAGCAGACAAGGTGCAGAAGTGGGCCGACGCTACGGAAAACAGAATCGGCAAACGCATAGGTTTTGTGTTCAACGACTCGGTAATAATGGCGCCGACTGTCAACTGCCGTATTGAGAGTGGAAATTTCACTATCAACAGTCCGGAAAAAGCTTTGATGATCGAAATCTACAATACTCTGAAATAAGATAAGAATAATTATTCATACAAATGAAGGACTGGCAGGCGATTTTGATGATTGTCTGCCTGTATCTCTTCAAGAATATAGAGATTTAGGGAGTATACCTTTAGGAATTTTACGAGAAAAATAAATGGTTGAGACATTTGTCATAGCTAAATTCGTAAACTTTTAGTAACTTCGCAAGCAAATATCAATTAAGCATAAGGATAGTAATATGAAGACTGTTTCTATTCTCGATTAAGAAAATAAACAACATGAAACAAGATAAGGCAATATCCGGTAGTGGTAAATCTCTCCGTTATGGAATGTTTGTTCCATTAGCTTTAATGATAGCTTCGATAATTTCCTGTTGCTTTTCATATTCTACCGCTAAACAAAACATCGCAAATGACCTAAATGATGCAATGTTAGCGTTGGCAAATGAGAATAGTGAACTATGGACGCGCCCTGACACCATCGCCGCCATACGGCAAATGTATGAAGTTACCCACAAGCCACTGATATATGAGGCTTCAGACGTCAATTTCAGAACCCCTAATCTAAAGGAAGACGTTTACTTCACACTTGCATTGGTTGATCAAAAGAATGCAGCGCCTATAATTCAAGGAAATAAGACAGCATCCGATTCCATTATGCTTGTCCCGGAAAATGGAGCTGATGCGCTTGCAATACAGGTTCAGGGCTTTGCCGACTGTTCTATGGCATCTATATTCATTGCTTCAGACCAGACTTTCCCGGGAATTTTGTTCTCGCTTTCGATCCTTTCAATGGTGAGTATGTTTATCTGGAAAAGAACGGAATCAGAAAAGTCAGATACCGAATTTATTATCCTTCCTGTGCCTCCTTCGCTTGATGGCATAAAACTTACTCCTATGCAGCGACAATTCGCTCAGATGCTTCTCGACGCCCCGGATATGAAAGTGGATAAAAGGATATTGTGCGAAACCCTCTGGGGCAATAAAAGTAATGCGGAGGAATCTCTCTACACTCTTGTGAGGCGCACTAAAGCCGCCCTCGCCACGGCTGGCATGGAGATTATATGCAACAGAGGCGATTCATACGAGCTGCGCGTAAAAAGTTGACATATAGTATTGTCAGAATTTGTCAGATAAAAGTCAGACAAATTTTTAGACAAGAACATATAGTTTTTACTTGCTTTGCGGAAAAATTTGCAAAGTATGAAAGTTAAAATTTCCACGTTAATTCTGACCGCTTTCCTTATAATAGAGAACGGTTATGCACAGAACCGGGAAGCGGCAGACAGCCTCACTCGCGAACTTCAGGAGGTAATTGTTACCGCCAAACAGCCGGCTACTAAATTAGTCGGATCTACCCTCATTTCAACTATTCCCGGCACAAATCTTGCTAACCTCGGCACTGCTCTCGATGTTCTTGCGCAGTTGCCGATGATTAAGGTTGAGGACAATGTCGTAAGTGTCATAGGTAAGAACAATACTGAAATCTATATTGACGGACGCCCCATGCGCGACGAACAGGAATTACGACAGCTGCTTTCTTCCAATTTGAAGAAAGTGGAATTGATCATGGCTCCCGGAGCCACTTACGCCAGTACGACGGGAGCAGTGCTTAAAATCACGACACGGCGTAATTTCGTGAAGGGACTGTCGCTTACCGACCAGATTCTACTTGACTGCCGCCGCAAATGGTCGGTTATGGATTACCTCGCTCTAAGCTATCGAGACGCCAATTGGGAGTTCTTTGCCAACGGTACGATAAAACGCTATAACTCACTGACAAAGGGTGTGACAACCAATACGCTCGTTTACGATGGCAAGAAAACGGTCATTGGCAGTTCTCAGCACAATTCCCACCCTACAACTACAGGCGTTGTCAAGGCAGGATTCAACTATGCCAATGGTTCACAATCGTTTGGAGCATACTACCGTTACAATCCTGAACGCAGTGACTTCAAAAACACAGGCAGCGAATGGCTTAACGACAACCCGGCAATCAGCAGCAATATAGACAAGCATACCAGATCACTCAGCCATCTCGCTTCTCTCTATTATGAAAACACTTTTGCCGAAAAATATCTTCTTCACTTTGACGGTGATTTTCGCCGGTCAAATGAGAGCAATTCCGTTGCCACTACCTATCCCGCATCGTCTAATCCGACAGTGAACTCTACAGATGAAAGGTCATCGACTCTCTGGGCAGGGAAGCTATATCTGAATTTCCCTCTTGGAAAAGGAGATTTTACCGTCGGAACGCAAGACAGTTATACCCATACTTCGCTTGATTACTGTATGCTGAACGATGCAGTCAGCGAATATATCCCTTCGTCGCTGACTGATGCACGTCAAACTTCCGCCGCTTTGTTCGCTTCTTGGTCCCGAATGTTAGGTAAATTTTCCCTCTCGGTTGGTGCGAGATATGAGTATGTGGATTATGACTTTAAGGTCAACGGCAAACGAGATGATGATGTCAGTCGCCGCGACCATCTGTTGACTCCTGACGTGTCGCTCGGATACTCTTTTAACGAAGAATCGCAGATAAGCCTCAGTTATAAAATGTCGACAGTCAAGCCTCCATATTCACAGCTCACTGGATCTCTCAATTATACGGGCTTGCATCAAATCGAGGGTGGCAATCCTGGTTTGCGTGACGAAAGGATGCACGACATTCAGCTGTTCGGAATGTGGAAGGGCTTCATCCTCCAGGCTGATTATGCACGTTCTCTCGATACATACGCTTTTGTCAAGCAAGTGTATCCCGCCGACAATCTTCAGTTGCTTATGCACCCGGTCAATATAGATGTTTCGGCTTTGAGTCTATATCTTGTCTGGAGTAAACCTGTACACCGATGGACTCCGAATGTTACTGCCGGTATATATAGGCAGTGGCTAAAACTTGATAATAACCGATATGACAAGCCGATATTCTCTTATTATTTCGACAATACTTTTTCATTTCCTCACGGGTGGATGATTACCGCCAATATCAGCGACAGCTCGCAGGGTGATATGCATACCAACCGTTTCGGTGCCTCATGGTTTACTATGGACGCATCGGTCGGAAAGACATTCCTCAACAAGTCCCTGACAGTTAAGCTGTCTGCTACCGATATATTCAACACGGCAAACAATGACTGGATCATGAATACATATGGAGTGTTTGTTGACAAACGCCAGAGCTATGACCGCCGGGGTGTCTCACTCAATATTATCTACAACTTTCAGCCACGCAAGAGCAAATATAAAGGTTCTTCTGCTGCTGAAGAAGAAATGAAGCGACTTTAAACATTACGAATTTTCTGCGATATATGCACCTAATTTGGGAAATGTTAGTTAACTTTGGTTTTCTTTTAACAACTAATCTCTTTGTTGGACCTATGGTGAAAAATATATGGCGATGAAAATAAGCAGACTAAAAGTAGCAATAATTCTACTGGGAACAATTATCGTGGCAAGCGGTAAAAAGAATAAGCCTGATTACCCACGGGCAGAAATCAAGGTGAGCTACAACTATCATCACCTTGCATTACGTAATGATGGAGAAGTCATGACAAGTGATCATAATTATTTGTTGCTTGCCAACACAGAGCGCTCGAAGTATTATAATTATAATAATGAATATATTGACTCACTCGAATCCACTCCGCAGGGTCGGAAATTACACGACCAGTTGATTACAATCGGATTGGAACAATATCGGAAAACCGGAGATAATTCGGCTGTTCCTCATAAGAAAGGACAGATATATGTTTTCAAGTCTTTGAAAGATGGTATTACAACTGTTTACGATACTTATGGACTTGGAGAACAGGGATATTATGATGAACCTATTACAGAATTGGAGTGGACAGTTGGAGACTCTACAAAGACCATACTTGGATATGAATGCATAAGGGCACAAACTGATTATCACGGCCGACATTGGACAGTATGGTTTGCACCCGAGATTCCTCTTCATGATGGTCCGTGGAAACTTTGTGGTCTGCCGGGACTGATACTTGAAGCTGCAGATTCGACAGGACAACATAGCTTCACAGCCACAGGTATAGAAAACAGCAACCAGGAGATGTATCCCATTTATCAATCAGACCGGTATGATAAGATGGACAGGATTAATATGCTTAAGGCGTATGCCACTTACCGAAAAAACTCAGGCGCTTATTCAAGAGCCCTGATAATGGATACTCCTGATGGTACTAAAATAGAGATGGACGCACCTCGTCAACAAAAGGACAACACACAAAAAATTGATTTTCTTGAGACCGATTATCACGAATGAATCGAGTTATGACATATCTGCTTTTCTACAATTCGACATGAGTTTTTTCAATGTCGGCTCAAAATTAATAAAAATTTAGATAAAATCCCTTAATCCAGGATAAACAATTATCATCGCATGAATGTTATAGAGTGTGTAATATAAATTAATCTAAGTATAACTTAAAATATTTTATAGTATGCAAAAGTATAGATGTGAGGTTTGCGATTGGATATATGATCCAGAGATCGGGGATCCCGAAGGAGGAATAGCCCCTGGTACAGCATTCGAGGATCTGCCTGACGATTGGGTTTGCCCGGTTTGCGGCGTAGGTAAAGAAGATTTCGTCAAAGAACCTTAATTTAGTAACCTATCCCGACATATCAATCAATAGAATATACCGTTATGTTTTCAAACTGATCATGGAGACATAACGGTTATTTTATGCTCTATTTTATTTAGTGCATTTTTTTATCATTATATTAAGGTGTTTGGTAAATTTTATTAATTTTGTAATAATAGATAATATTCTACCGAGATAAGAAAAACGGAGAAGTAAATAAAAGTCTACATTTCCGTAATGTTTTATTTTATACTGATCATGAAACTAAAATTCGAGCAGAAAAAGCCCGGTCGAATCCGACAGACTGTGCACCCAATAGATATCGAGATCGATGGTTCGCCATCTACTGTGGCTGAACTCATTGATGCTACTGTCAGGAGTTGTGTCGCTATATTTAACCATAAGGCTTTTTGTGCGCCAGAAAGGGATAATATGGATGATGACAGTACGCGCACACCAATTTCAGAAAAACAGATAGATGATTTTGCTGAGACCGGACGGGTGGCATTCGGAATAGTGTATAATGGGAAAATGGCTGATCCTGATAAAGCTGCTGCGAATGCACTTCAAAGTTACGCAGATGGTTTATACCGAATATTTCTCAATGGCAATCCACTTGGAGAGTTAGAAACGAAAATAAAATTATCAGAAGGAGACTGCCTTACTGTGGTGAGGCTTACATTGCTTGCGGGTAGGCTCTGGTAAATAAATGAGATAATATCATGAACATAACTTGGAATGAAACTTTGGACAATCTTTGTAAAAACTATATTGACCATATAAAAAGTAAAATAGCAACTACGGATTATCTTACAAATGATGTCCGGCACCTTATTGAAGACTTTTTCCATTATATTGATACTGATTATGCCAATGATCAGTTTCAAAATCATATAGAAGAATATGCAGCTGTTCATGGCATTGAAGATACAGCATTGTTGTTTGATGGAGAACTAAAAGAGCTCCCTATTTTTCTGATGGGCGAGGAATGGACCAAGGCGTGGTGCCAGTATGTTAAAGCAGAAGCGGAAAGTCCATATACTGCAGGTTATAGCCGGCGTTCTGTCAGGTCAAGAAAAATGTGTCTTCACAGTGGTAACATAGTGGCGGCATTAAAAAACTTTTTCATTCTTAAAGCTTCCGGATTTACTGCATTGGAAATTATGCAAGGTGGCAGAGACATGCAGGAGATTAAAGACATAGCGCATTCTCTTGAACGGACAGCATGGCTTACCGGGATGATAAATATAGGAGATAATGAATGCATTGACTACCTTAAGGAAGCAATGATTTCTGAAAACAATGCCAATCGACTTTCTTACGATTTCTTCAGAGCAATAGCACAAAGCGGGAATAAAGAGCTCCTTGAACTTGAGGGAAAACTTCTACTCGCCGCACGTCTTCAGGAAGGTCTGCGACAGGCAATTGTGGAGACTATGGATGAAGGTGTTACTGAAAGTTATATCTATCTGCTTGATATTATACTTAGAAACAATCTTCAACGTTTTGCGGCAGTGAAACGTGGGCTTGCGGTTACTACCGGTCTTGATGAAGCAGAAGCTCCAGACAGGATCAATGATAAATTTATTAATCTTGTATCTACCTATCTTACTGATCGTGAAGCGGCAAAAATTGCAATTGCAAGTAAAGATGCGATGGAGGTATATCTTGCTTTATGGTCAATCGCATTCTTCAATGTAGAAGATTTAGAATCTCCCATAAAAAGTTTGATAGCAACGGCTCCAGCATATCAGGTGGAGGCAGCTGTGCTTGTACTTTCAACTTTACAATATCCTGAATTATGCCGAAAAATTATTTCTGATGTTATTCATACGCGCTCTTCTGACCACAGGATACTTGCAGGAGCTCTCCCACTCTATCTTACTACCCCAAATTTTTACATAAGTTGGTATGGGGAACCTGGTTCTGTTCCTGCGCTAACTGATTTTTTTAGCTCAAGGGAAGAGGCAGTCAATGATTTCCAGATTCTTGTTGATCTGCTTGACAATATGAAGGAGACAGAGATCTTTGATCCGTATGTTTTTCCATGGAACGCTGCAAAGCTCACAAAGGGTGATGTGGCAATGAAACTCACTAAAATCGCATTGCTTCTTGACTCTTCGGAGTATATTGATAAGGCGCTTGATTATATAAAATTCATGGACACTTATCAACGTGCCGGTGCGATAAAATATTTATTACGTCGACCTTCAACCCGCAAAGAGGTTGAATTTGCCGTAATAGGAATGGCAGATCGCGGAGAGGAACCACGCGAAGCGTGTTGTGCGATTGTCAGGCGCCTACATGATGAGAGGAAATTGAAAGAAGAAGACTATGTCGCAATGGAGGAGTTGCTACGTCTTAAGGCATCAAGGATGCGTATAACCATAATTGAGATACTTTCTTCTCTTTCCAATGGTGAAGATGTAGCTGCTGTCAGTCGGCTTCTTGCTGATAAAACGGCAGACAGAAGGCTTGCCGCTCTTGATATCATTAAACTATAAAATCCCAGAATCAGGCGTAATATCAAGGCCGGCGGCTTCGACAAGCTGT
>CAJTZQ010000012.1 GCA_910583795.1 uncultured Muribaculaceae bacterium | reverse complement strand
GTGCGACCGGCAGATATACGCCCTGCGCGGGGCGGGGATCCCGTGTGCGGTCGACACTTATTTCGCATCACCCGAAACCGACACTTCCCACCAGTGGGTGGTTGTACGCGACAACAGGACAGCACGGTTCATCCCCCTCGGAAAAAATATGGTTGCGAAAAGGGATTCATCCATCAACGACTGAAGGAAGAAAGGAAAGGTCTACAGGTTTATGGCTGATGTACAGACAGACCGTAATGAAGCCGTCGGGAACTGCATTAATGTCAGGACTGCTGTCCGTGATTGTTACATCAAGGATGTGACCTCGGAATATTTCGGTGAAAATACAATTGCAGCGGAGGTTGACAATCCGACTCTCTCTACAGTGATGCTGGGGGTTTTCTCGCCGTCAGGCTGGAGGGTGGTGGATTATGCCGTGGAAAGCGGGAAACGGAAAGCTGTTTTCAAAAATGTGGAACCCGGAGCGGTATATATACCTCTTGCTGAAAGAGGAGGGAAAGGACGGACGGAGCCATGCGGCTACCCATTTGTGTATGGAAAGGATCTCAGTGTAAGCACCATTAAGCCGGGCGATCGCAGATGCGGCTTGCGGCTTGTAAGGAAGATACCGTTCATGCCATGGTTGTATGAATGGTTCTCGCAAGGCGTCGGTGGAGATTAGTAATTCAGGGAGATCTGAGTTAAATAATTTGCAATTACTAATTACAAATTACTAATTGTCAGGGTGCTAATTACTAATTGCGCATTGACTCTGTCGTGGATTGTGGTGGGACTTGACGCCGTGCTGTTGCCGGCTTCCATGAGCAGGACGGCTTGGTGCGCAGCGGTTGTAGGGAGCATTATTGCATTATTGGGGAACAAGGTTATATTGTTTGGACGCAGTTTGAAAGACGTTTGCACATGGCGTCAAACAATTAGCAATGAGCAATTAGTAATTAACAATTCTCTCCCTGCTACAAAAAAATCACTGTTGCCTCATCGCCCTTCACCCTTGACTCTTCACTCTTAATAATAATAATTGCTATTTGCTCATTGCTGATTGTCGGGGTTTATCGGATGAAGCAGGGATCTGCCGACGGGAGGTTCCTGATGTGGAAGGTGGCGGCAGGTGCCGTAAGTCCCCATCCTTTCGAGGGGGTGGGATGGCAGAATGTGGCGGGTGCATACGGCATGGCACAGGAGCGGTATTTCGCCTCCGGGACGGCGTCGCCTGGCGAGATACTTGTCGCCGACGCACCGGAATACGTTTTCAACGAATACCTTCAGATTGCGATTGCCTACGGGTGGGGATGGTCGCTGCTGATGATCGCCGTACTGATCGGGGCATTTGTGTCGGCATTCCGCAACGGCAGATACGGCATAGCCGGAAGCGTGGCGGCTTGTGCCGTGGTAATGACAGCGTCCTATCCTTTCCAGTTCCCCATATCCATACTGACAATCGGGGCAATCTGCATCGGCGCCTTTATTGGCAGGAGCGAGCTATCGGAAAGAGAATTCAACATAAATATGGAAGGGCGGTTTCCTACCGCCACCAGCAAACGTCATGGTTATTTACCCATGAGACTGCTTCTCATAGCCATCTCTTTGGGTGGAACCATTTTTCTTACTATCGATTGCAAAAAGTTTGAACAGAACGTACTATTCCAGACCGGATTGGCGTTACACAAGAGCGGGCAGTGGGCGAAATCAAACGGTGTGATGATGGATCTGCTGTCTCACTCCTCCGACCCGATGCCGCTGAACATCATCGGCAAGAACTACACCGAACTCAATATGCGCGACAGCGCGGAACACTACCTCCGTCGCAGCACGCAGAGATGCCCCAACCGGCTTTATCCGCATTATCTACTGATGAAGCTTTATCTCAGGCAGCCGGCTGATTCCACCGTCGCCCGAAGGGAAGCTAAGATCCTGTTATCCACGAAAGAGAAAGTTTCCTCCCCTGCCGTGGAGCAAATGAGAAAAGAAGCGACTAAGTTAATGCATAATTAAAAATGCATAATTGATAATGGATAATGGGGAATGAATAATTGGTAATGAATTATTGATTACCAATCTTTTAATCACAAAAGTATTATATGAAGTCAATTTTTCACATATCAAGATTAATTATATCCTACATTCTGATTCTTTTTACTCTATCCGCTTGTACCGAAAGAAAAGCAATGGTCTTTCTCGATAAAGCCGATGCTATCCTTGACTTACACCCGGATTCATCTCTTTACATAATCAGTGAAATTGACTCATCTGTCCTTATTACAAGAAACCAGATCGCAACATACAGGCTACTTAAAGATGCGGCATTGTTTAAGACAGGAATGGATCTTCCCGATGATTCTCTGTCTCGATTTGCACGCTCTTTTTTTATTAAAAGAAGTTTGTACTCAAGAAAAAAGATGCTTGCCTGCTTCTTGGAAGCGCACCACTATTTAAACTCAGGGAATGACTCTTCTGCAATCAACTATTTTAATAAAGTGATTGAAACAGGTCAGAAAATAAAAGATAAAAACTACCCCGGTATTGCCATGTCATCGATAGGCAAAATATACGCCGACCGTGGACTTACCTCCAATGCTAACACTTATTACAAAAATGCTCTTGATTTTTTCATTAACAATGGAGCTATGCCTAAATATATAGCATCAACACATACTGACCTTGCACTGTCGCTTGCTGCAACCAACAATCTAAATGACGCTTTCAACCATATCAACTTTGGACTAAAAATCATAGAGACTGATTCTTTATCCTATCTATCAGGTGATCTGTATGAAGCAAGAGCCACACTCCATTATTATTCAAAGAATTATGAAAACGCATGTTCAGATTTCGAAAAAAGCCGGTCTTACGGACAGGATCTCAGTTATCGATCCCTGTCTTTCTGGACAGTCGCCTCCATGATCGGGAAGAAAGAATATGCCCGAAATCTTTATGCTGACGTGGCATCCATTCCTATATCCTCACCATGGGAACAACTGGAAAAATATGTGATGGAAAGAGACGTGGCAGCTATCAACAACGACCTTCTGACCAAAAGTCTCTATGCCGACTCAATCGCATATTTAACAGATGAGATCAATGATTTTCGTAATCACACTATTCTTACATCAAATTCAAAAGAGACAATCTCCGGGAGACTATATTCCATATTCACCGACAACCAATTTTTTACAGTCATACTCATAATTATTGTTATCGCAATATTCGGTGTCGGAATATCCCTGTCCCGAAAGAACCAATCAAAAAGGAATAATACTAATGTATTGAAAAAAAAGTCTGGTACCCTGGACAAAAAAATAAATAAACCTATCACGACAAAAAGTAATAATGCGAATATAAACAACACTGAATCCAAGACTCCTGACTATACCTCTATGCCGGACATGGAAGCCATTAAAACACTTCACGAGAAATATTATAAAGCAATCGAAGGAATATTGGCATACAGTAAAGATGAAACAGATCCGACAAAATTAAATGAACTGAAAAAGATTCAAAGGAAAGTCGGCACCAAAAAATTTCTAAAAGAAATGAAATGCGATGTAAACCTACTTCGGGAAGGTATTTCCGACTGTATTGTTGAAGATCTGCGACCGGACGAAAAAGAGCTGCGTCTGCTACTCTTTTCATTATGCGGATACAGCTACAAGACAATTGCATTGCTTACCGATGAAGTGCCCGGGACTGTCTCATCCCGTCTGTCTCGTCTTAAATCCAAGATTCTCAGAGACGGCATCCGCCATCGCGAAATCTACCATCGTCATTTCAAGTACCAGTAGATTTTATACCCGACATTAAAGGTCTGTTGGCATATCCTTCATTTTAGCAGGATGAGTCTCTTTGAATGTAGTTATTTCTTTCACTTGTCAATTCAATAGACTCTTTACCTGAAATATTATCAATGTCGATTCTAACAATGCAAACCGTCTTGATAAATCGGTCAATTTCGATTTCAGGGTCAATCCCGGGACTATATTTGTCGCATAACTGCCGTAGAGCCATAACCTTTTCATCTGCCGATTCCACGAAATGGGCTGTTCCGAACGCTATCACACTCCGAAAATACGAGGTGAACTCTTCTGGTATGACATCATCTTTGTCAACAATACACAACGAACATTTCGGATTGCGCTTCAGAGCATCAATCTTATGCCCCCGCGCTGCAGAGTGAATGTAAATTGAGGTTCCATCATAAACATAATTTACGGGAACTGAGTATGGATAATCATCATCACCTGAAACTGCCATTACGCTATATTTACCGTTTCGCAATATTATCTCCACTTCGTCAGGAGGCAATTGCTGCTTGAATCGTCGCATTGTCCTTGTCATCATGCCAATACCTTAAGTCCGATTATCGAAAGTATTAGAGTTGTGATGAAAAATATGCGCCAGAAGGTGGCAGGTTCATGGAAGAACACGATGCCGACGATGACCGCTCCAACAGCCCCTATGCCTGTCCACACAGGATAGACAGTGCCGATTGGCAACCGCTCGGCAGCTTTCGCCATAAGATACATACTCAGTGACAGGGCTACAGCGAATCCGACCCACCACCATGCGAGTTCGTGCCCCGTAGTCGTCTTGGTCTTACCAAGACAAAATGTAAAGCCGACCTCCATAAGCCCGGCTAAGATAAGAATAATCCAGTTCATAATAGACTGTAATTTAGTTATCCTGTATGAGGGCTGCAAGTAATCGGCTCATCAAATAAACGGCGAGATTCTCGGCGTCTCCTTCCAAAGATTATGCAAATTTAGCAATTATTTTCTTAACCCGAAAACTATTAACGATCGTAATCAAGATTACCGGAGACTATGATCATGGTCATTACTAATAAAAGGCGATTTGAAAATATCCGTTTTGGGGATAAAGTATGCACAATCTCAAATCTTACGGAGCAAATATCAATAATGTTTGCTAATTTTGCACTCATGATAATTTGATTGGTTATAAGTGACTAATTTTACGATATGAGAATCTACATGGAAACTGAACGGCTAATATTGCGTTCATGGAAATATGATGACAGGAAACCTTTTGCAGAAATGAACGGCAATGGAAATGTCATGAAATATTTTCCGGCTACTTTATCTATAGATGAATCCAATGCCTTTGTGGATCGCATCAATGCTGAGTTTGAAGAAACAGGCTTTGGATTATATGCCGTTGAAATTAAGGAATCCGGAGAATTTATAGGCTATGTCGGATTCCATCGCTTTACATTCGATGTCCCATTCTCGCCAGGCTGGGAAATAGGCTGGCGTATCTCAGATAGATTTTGGCATAAAGGATATGCTACCGAAGCTGCAAAGGCTTGTTTGAAGTATGCTCGCGAGAAACATTTCTGTGATAAGCTTTATTCCTTCACCGCCGTTCCAAATACTCCCTCGGAGAATGTGATGAAACGCATCGGCTTGATTTATATGGGGACATTCATGCACCCGGCGTTAGCCAAAGGTCATTGGCTTAAAGAGCACAAACTGTATTCTATTGATTTATAAAATGGGACTTAATACTGATGTTTATGAGAACGAAAAAAACTATTGGCAGGTTATTTCTTCATATTCTTTCCGGTGATTCATCACTTTTTTCATATTGGTCTGCGCCCACTCCGTAAGTTGCTGGATAAGCGGAAGAAGCGATTTCCCCACATCGGTAAGCCGGTATTCAACCTTTGGGGGTACCACGGCATAAACTTTTCTGTCGATAAATCCATCAGCTTCCAGTGTTCGCAATGTAGACGAAAGTACTCTTGATGACACATCGGGAATCAGGCGGTTGAGTTCGTTGAACCTGACGACCCCCTGCTCGCCGATGATAAGTACAGTAAGGAGCGCCCACTTGTTTCCAAAACGGGCTATGACGTTTCTGACGGGACACATTTCAATAATGGAGCCTGTTTCCTCTTTCTTTTTCATATTCTATGGTTACTTACTTTTAATTGCAAAGTTAGTTATATATTTTGACATATCAGCATAAAATTAGATGTGGAGAATCTTTGTCAAAGAAAAATTGAGTGCCAATGAAAAATTTTTCTCTCTGATAATCAGCAAAACCGATAAAAAGGTTACTATGGGCTAAAAATGTAACTTCTTGACAAATAGGCACTATTGTTATAACTTTGCAGTGCATAAACAAAATAAACACAACTGATATGAAACAGATTCAGACAATCGAAAAAGGCGTTAACTTCAGCGCGGCAAACTTCGGCAAACTTGCCGACATCAAGGATTACGTTCTCGAACTCGGTCCGGAAGTCAAGATACCCGGAAAGGTGTTCGGCGGTCAGGCTGTCGGCGCAACAGGCGCCGAGTTCTCATTCCAGGTATTCGCTCCCGGTCAGGAAACAGGCTTCCTCCACACCCACAAGAATCATGAGGAGTTCTACTTCTTCCTCGCAGGTAAAGGCGAATTCCAGGTTGATGGCGATGTCTTCCCTGTTAAGGAAGGCTCCGTAGTGCGCGTGGCTCCCGAGGGTCGCCGCAGCGTGCGCAACAACGGCACCGAACCCCTTGTGATGCTCTGCGTGCAGTATCGCGGCAACACATTTACCGCAGAGGACGCAGCTGACGGAAACATTCTCAGTGAACCTATAAAGTGGTGAACAAAGAAAAAGAGGCACTCGGTATCAAAAGATATTCCGATGCCCTCGATTCACTTTTCGACAACAATCTCACAGATGACGTAGTCATCCGTTTTAAAACGGGTGGCTACGTTCTCTATCTTAAAATCAGAAACAGCAAGACTGAAATCATAGTTTACAAGTAAATACATGACATCTGGAATCCTCAGCACTTCAATTTGAAGGCAATGGAGTAGTTCGACCGGTATAATAACCAAAAGAGGAATTATTGAATCTAAGGATTGATAAATATTTGAGAAAATATTGTAACTTTGTCATATTGGATGCATTAATTCGTTTTAAAGTTGTTTAAACTTTTTTCTTTTTTAAGATTTCGTCTGATTTTCGAGGCGATTTTGAAACTTGAAGAGGGAGTTTAGCGTGCTAAACAACCGATGAAAGGTTCAAAAGCGACCGAAAAGATGGCGGAAGATTGGGAAAGAGGTCTTTTTAACGTAAAATGCCATAAGAAAATCGATATCCGTAAAAAAGTTTAAACAACTTCTTTTTATGAAATAATTGAAACCAATTCGGAAAATTTGTAAATATCAATAGTGATGTAAAGTTTTATCTTTGCATAAATATCAAACTATAATACCATATAAAGCTATATCTTATGAACAACAATAATTTAAAAATGCTATTTCTTTGCCTCACATTCATATTGGGAGGTATGTTCGCATATGCCGACGGATCATTAAAATCGATCTCAGGAATAGCTAAAGACAGGTCAACCAAAAAGAAACTTGAAAATGTCAGCATATCAATCCCCGGGACCAATATTGCAACAGTTACAAACGAAGACGGAAAATTTTTAATCAAACTTCCGGACAACATCGAAATGCCATCTTTAAAGGCAGATCTAATCGGGTATTCTACTTCATACCTATCGGCTGAAGAGATTGCAAAATCGGACAAAGAGATAACCATCATGTTGTCTCCTCTCTCTAACACACTTAAAGAAGTAACAGTGTATGGTGGACAACCACGTCCGCTTATAGAAAATGCTATGGAAAAGATTCCTCAGAATTACTCTGACAGCAGCAGTCTTTTCACAGCTTTTTATCGGGAAACAATACAAAAAGGGAAACGTTTCATCGGCATATCCGAGGCTATGACAAAAATCTACAAAAAGTCTTATAAAACACGGACAATTGACAGTGACCGCGTCAAAGTAATCAAAGGTAGAAAGCTATTAAGCCAAAAATCAAGCGACACATTGGCCGTAAAGATATTAGGAGGGCCTACCCTGCCTGTAATTCTTGATGTTGTTAAAAACGAAAATGCGCTGTTCAACAAAAATGAGCTTGATTATTATGATTTCAAAATGGGGAAAATTGCTTTTGTCGACGACAGACCTCAATATGTGATAGAATTCTCACCAAAAAAGGTCATCTTACCCTACCCTCTTAGCAAAGGCACAGTTATGATTGACTGTGAATCATTGGCTTTTACACGTGCAGATTTCGAAATGGATATGTCTGATAAAAATAAAGCGACTTCAAGCATACTTCGGAAAAAGCCTGCTGGCTTGAAATTTAAACCCCAAGAAGCGTCTTATATTGTCACCTATAAATTGCAAGACGGTAAAAGTTATCTGAATTATATTTCATCAAAAACCCGTTTCAAGTGCGATTGGAAAAGGAGATTTTTCTCATCAGGATATACAGCACGCGCTGAGATGGTAATGGTAGATCGGCAGGACAATTCTAATGAAAAGATTTCTCGGAAAGAAGCTGTAAAACGAAATTACATTTTAGACGATACAGTAGAAAGCTTCAATGATCCTGACTTCTGGAAAGATTACAACATCATAGAACCCACGGAATCTCTCGACAAAGCTGTTTATAAACTCAAGAAGCAGTAGTTCCGCTTCTTTCATACAAATACATCCATTAAGAGGAGAGTTATCCAGTCACGGACGGCTCTCCTCTTGTTTTCAATCTACCTTATTGAAATAAATATATCTAAGATTATTTATTGATTGAATAAATGCGAATGCTTCCACCGCATTATTAAATCTATTCGCTAAATCATTTAAATATTCCAGCCTCCTCCTAAAGATTTGTAAAGATTTATCAGGGAGAAATATTCATCACGGAGGGCATTGCTCACACCTATCTGGGCTTCAAAATACCTGCGTTGTGCATCAAGAACATCAAGATAGTTTAAAGACCCGGCACGATATTGCAACTGTGCAAGCTGCACATACTTAGCAGTGGCATCACGCAAATCCATTTTCAGTATAGTTGACTTATGGACGCTTTGATATGCAGTAACAGCATTACTGACTTCGGTGAAAGCTGTCAACACTGATTGTTCATAATCATATCGAGCCTGATCATACGCAGCTATAGACGCCTCATACTTTCTTTTTTTCCTTCCAAAATCAAAAATCGTACCGCCGATATTCCCTAACACGTAAGTAAACGGTGATTCAAAGAATTTGGTTAGCCCGTCATTCTCAAAGCCTGCAGCAAGATTAATTTTTAAACTTGGAAATCTGTTGGCATAATTCACCCCGACATTAGCCATTGCCGCAGCAAGTCTCTGTTCGGAAGCCCTGAGATCAGGGCGACGTTCCAAAAGCTGCGAAGGGATTCCGATCGGAAGTGACTCGGGAAGCTTAACATTCAAAAATAATTTCCCTCTTTTCAAATTCTCAATTGGATATTCTCCCATAAGGAGGGTAAGGGCATTTTGTGCGACAGTAATTTGTCTTTCCAGGCTGGGGACAAGCGAAGCGGTAGAAGAATATTCCACTTTTGCCTGTTGATATACAGTTTCCGATGTAAGTCCGCCCTCAAACCTAAGTTTCGCTTGATTAAGTGCCTCGCTCCTTGTAATCAATGTCTGTTTGACAATGGCAAGCTCATTGTCAAGGGCAAGTAAACGGAAATACGCGGTGGCTGCTTCTGCAATCAATGTCATTTGCATTGCGCGTAAATCTTCAACCGACGCAAGATATTGTGATGCATTTTGTCGACGAGCCCATGTCATTTCCCCCCAAAGATTAATTTCCCAATTTAAAGAAACTTTCAAATCTGTCTCAGGATCTTTTTTGATTTTGCCTCCATGATATTTATTGGTTTCATGATCTCCGCCGACAACCCCACTGATAGTAGGCAGAAGATTGACTTTTTCAACATCATAAAGCCTTCTCAATTCCTCAACTCTGGAAGCTGCCTTAAGAATATCTCTATTATTCTTAAGCGTATGACCTATGATATCACACAGAATCGAATCTGCATAATACTTCCACCATTGCATATCGGCAATTGAAGCTGAATCATTCCATTCCCCATTTGAATATTGTGCGGGAACATCAACATTTGCTTTTGTAAGATTCTTGACCCCAGAACAAGAAGTCAGTAAAGCAACAATAAATGTTATTATCCAAATAATTCTCATCTCTTAAAAGTTTTTTTCACTCTTCCCGGCATTTTTTCAATCATGACAAAGAAGAACGGAACAAATATAATACCAACAGTGATTGCCACAAGCATGCCAAAGAATACTCCGGTGCCTATGTCTCGACGTGCCGCCGAACCTGGACCTGTTGCAAAAAGCAGAGGTAACAATCCCAACATAAACGCTAATGAAGTCATGACAATCGGGCGGAACCTGAGACGTGCTGCCGTCAAAGCTGCCTGCACAGCATCCACACCCTTATCCACCTCTTCTTTAGCAAATTCCACAATAAGGATAGCATTTTTCGCCACAAGCCCCACAAGCATTACAAGACCGATCTGAAAATATATATTGTTTTCAAGTCCACAGATCCATATTCCGAGATATGCTCCCAGTCCTGCCACAGGGAGAGAAAGAATCACCGCCAAAGGAACAGTCCAGCTTTCATAGAGGGCAGCGAGAAACAGAAACACAAATATAAAAGCCAGACCGATCACAAGTCCGGTATTACCCGATTCATGTTTTTCCTGATATGACAAACCGCTCCATTCCACTCCAATATTGTCAGGGAGCTTTTCATCAACGATAGATTGAAGTTTTTCCATTGCGTGTCCGGTGCTATACCCATTACCCGCCTGACCTGAAATAGTAGCAGAGTTGAACATATTGAACCTCGATATCGTTCCAGGTCCGGTGGTATAATGAGAAGAACCTAAAGAAGAGACAGGCACCATCGAACCATTCGATGCTCTCACAAAAAATAAATTCATATTGTCGCGGCGTGACCGATAGTCTGCCTCTGCTTGAATATAGACACGATAAATACGATTGAACATATTGAAATCATTCACATAAATTGAGCCTGTAAACGCTTTCATAGTTGAAAATATATCAGACACCGGTATCCCCTGCATCTTGGCTCGGTCGCGATCTACATTAAAATACAATTGAGGAATGTCAGTCTGCATGGAAGTGGACAAACCCGATATTTCGGGAGACTTTTCAGCATATTTCTTAAGAGTGTCTACAGCCTTTTGCAAATCAAAGTAGCTTGCATCTGCACGCGCCTCCAACACCATTTCAAACCCTCCGGAGGTGCCAAGACCCGGAACCACAGGTGGCATAAAAACATAGACATTACTTTCAGGGTATTCAGAAAGATCGGTACGAACTTGCGCTGTAATCTCCTTGATATTGTCAGATTTTCTTTCGTTCCAGGGTTTTAGGATTACGGTCAATGCGATATGGGCAGGATTTGTGCCTACCCGGGGAGAGGAGCCAGTCACATTGAGAACATGATCAACGTCAGGATTATTCATCAGATATTCCATCGCCCTGTTTGCAACTTCCCGGCTTCTTTCTATCGTAGCACCCTCCGGAAGCTCAAGTTCGACAGTGAAATATCCCTGGTCTTCCTGCGACATAAAGCTTGTAGGCAAGAAGTAATTCAGAATCACAATAAGTCCTATCGCCCCTCCAAATATCCCCCACATTACAGCAGGTCTTGCTATGGCTCCGGATATCGTCTTACCATAGAATCGATTTCCTTTCCCAAGCCAATAATTAATCATCCGAAATACCTTTGGTCTCTTTTTATGCTTATTTTCAGGTCTAAGAATTTTGCTGCACATTACAGGCGACAGAGTCAATGCCACAATGGTGGAAATGATTACAGACACAACAATTGTGATAGTAAACTGCCGATACAGCTGTCCGGTAATCCCGGGAAGGAAACTTACAGGGACAAATACCGCACACAATACGAGCGACATGGCTATAAGAGCGCTTCCAAGATTTTTCATTGCTTTGGCAGTGGCATCCCTTGGTGAAAGACCTTCCGAATTCATGATCCTGTCAACATTCTCCACAACCACTATAGCATCGTCAACTACTATACCGATTGCAAGAATTAATCCTAAAAGAGTAAGCATATTGAGAGAAAATCCAAAGGCAAGCATCACGCCAAAGGTGCCAACAAGAGAAATCGGAACTGCTATAACCGGTATGAGGGTAGCGCGCCAGTTCTGCAATGAGAGGAACACCACAAGAATCACGAGCAACAACGCTTCAAAAAAAGTGCGATACACATGGTGGATTGATTCTGAAATATAGGTGGTCATATCAAATGGAATACTATAGCTGATGCCCTCCGGAAAATTAGAGGATATCTCCGACATTTCCTTTTTCACAGCATCCGCCACATCCACGGCATTCGCTCCCGGAAGCATGAATATATTGAGGACTGCAGCATTTGCAAGATCGATCCCACTTTCTGTGGCATAACTTGATGCCTCCAGAGATATTCTTGCAACATCCCTCAATCTGATAATTGACCCATTTGCATTGGCTCGTATAACAATATCTTCAAATTCTGTCACTGAAGAAAGACGTCCTCTTGCAATAATGGGCATAGTGACATCTACATCCTTTGCCGGTGCCTGACCGAGAGCACCTGCAGCTGACTCTCTGTTTTGATCTTTCAATGCCGATTGAATATCTTGAACCGTCAGTCCAAGGTCGGCAAGTTTGTCCGGAGAAACCCAAATCTGCATTGCATAATACCTGCTTCCTACAGAGCTTACACTTCCGACTCCTGGAATTCTTCGCAATGGATCCACAACATTAAGAGTGGTATAGTTACTGAGATAGACCTCGTCAAATTTAGGGTCGTCAGACGAAATTGTTATCGTCATTAATTTGCTTACCGTCTCCTTCGATACCGATATACCATTCTGCACCACTTCTGCAGGAAGTCGAGATTCCGCCTTCTTAACACGGTTCTGGATATCAACCGCAGCTAATTCCGGATCTGTTTCAGCATCAAATGTAACCAATGCCGTAAATCCACCGTTATTAGAACTTGTCGACGACATATAAATCATGCCAGGGGTTCCGTTTAGTTCCTGTTCTATAGGTGTGGCGACAGCCTGAGTAACAGTCTGCGCATCAGCACCCGGATAAGAGGCTGACACTTTAACAACAGGTGGAACAATTGGTGGATATTGATCCACCGGCAACATTATCAATGCAATGCTCCCAATAAGCATTATGACAATTGATATTACTATAGAAAAGACCGGATGGTCGAGAAAAAAATTACTTTTCATCTTTATTCATCTCTTCTTTAGTGTTTTCCCTATCCTTCTTATCAGATGACTTCACTGCCTTTACAATCATGCCGTGGCTCAGTTTATGATATCCTTCTACCACTATTTTTTCACCTTTCGCGATACCTCGCTCAATCACGACATCGTTACCTAATTCAGGGCCTGTCTCCACAAATCTTTTTTCTACTATATTGTCAGGTCGCACAACATATACATAAGCTCCCCCTTTTTCAACAACAAGAGCTTTATAGGGAACCGTGATTGCTTTTTCCCGAACATCAAGAAGAACCTTAACTTTAGTAAATTCTCCAGGAAGAAGATTGTGGTCAGGATTGGGCATTTCAGCTCTAACCGAAAAAGTACCTGTTTTCGGATCGACTTGAGGATCGGCAAAATCCACTTTCCCTTGATAAGGATAAATAGTGCCGTCGGCAAGTGTAATTGTGACAAATGAGTCCCACTTGTTACGACTATTCTGCGAACCGAGATTGACGTTTCTTTCCTTACTGTTTAGATAATCAAGAGCGGTCATTGAAAAATCAACTCTTACAGTATCGCTCTTCACAATGGTCGCGAGTAATGATTTTCCGGCTGACGGTCCTACAAGTGTGCCTATGTCGGCAACTCGTTCGGATATATAACCGGATATCGGGGATTTCACCTGGGTATATCCAAGGGTGATCTCTGCCTGTGTAAGATCTGCTTCGCAGACAGTCACCTCAGCTTTAGCACTCTCATGAGCGGCTATCGCATTGTCAAGATCAAGCTGAGAAGCGGCGTTTTGCTCATAAAGCGGACGTATCCTATTCAAATCGCGCTCTGCCTTCTTGGCTATTGCTCTTGCCTTACTTAACTGAGCCTTTGCTCTTTGTACATGAGCTTTATAAAGCTTTGGGTCGATTATGAATAAAGTCTCACCTTTCTTAATGAAAGATCCTTCCTTAAAAAGCATACTTTCAAGATAACCCTCCACACGTGCATGCACCTCTACAAATTGCTGCGCACGTATTCTTCCAACATATTCACCATAAACTTTGACATCTTGAGTTGTAACATCTTCAATCTCTACAGTAGGTATATCGGAGACAATCGGTTTCGGCTTAAATACAAACCAACTTGCCACTCCCAATAATATAACCAAAACGATTAAAGGGACTCCTATTTTAAACTTTTTTGATTTAAGCAGATGACGTCTTTCGTTTGAAACGTCTTCAGAATGGATATTTTTCATCCTTGATGATTTGATTTAATAACTTTATGGAAAACAGAGATGGATAATTAATTAGAAATGGATAATTAACTTATGTGATGAAAAGCTTTTATACAATCTCATTACTTTTCAAAAACATCGCTTATTATACATTTATGAACGTTTCAATCGGTCTGTTGTTTGAATGAACTTTCCCAAATTACGACAATACGGAAAAAGATGATAAAACAGTGTAGAAATTGACAATTCGGTTATTCCATTCTCAACAGATATGAAAAATCGGTTCCATCTTAATAAATATACAAATGGAACCGATTTTAGTTGACTATTGAGAATTATTTTATGAAGTTGTTTAAACTTTTTTCTTTTTAAGGTTAAAAGGCCTTAAGAAAATCAATCTCCTCAAAAAAAATTAAACAACTTCTATACAGACAGTTTCATAGATTATCTTAATTCTCTATTAAGTTTTTTAATCTTAAATGCAAAAATAATCCGATATATCCCGTAACAAATAAACGATATTCCGATATAAAGCCATACGGCTATGCCTCCGGCGATAGGACCGGCAAGGAAAATAACGGCAAACACAAGCGTTGCAAGCAAAAACGCGACAAGCCATGCCACCCAAGAAGATGAATAACTCATCATCATACAAGCCTCACAGATAGAATTGATACATACAATTATCAGATAAATTCCTACTGCAAAAATAAATACGGACGTCATTACTTCAGGCGAAAGGAAAAACATCCAACCTCCACAGATAATCTCTATCAATCCTATTGCCATTGTGGATATCCAACCAATTCCTCTGACGTTTCCTAATGAAAAAAACAAGTTTAACAATCCTGATGCACACAGGCATGCTGCAAAGAAATATGCAAGTGTGGAAAGAGTCACAGTCGGGTCAAAGAAACACCAAACCCCTATTGCTATCGACAATAATCCGGTTAATAGAGGAACCCACCAATATCGGGTAATGCCTCCATGATAAGTATAATTTGACATAACATAAAAGAGATTCCGACATGTGACGATGGACACAGCGTCGGAATCTCATTAAAAATCCTATGTCCATGTTTTAAATAATCAGGTATGTAAAATACTCACCTCTGATATTTAAAACATGTGAAAATATAATTGGTTTTAATAGTTACCTACGAAAAATAAATATGCATATGATTGGTTTATAGTGTTAGCGGAATATGAAGACGTGAAGATGGAATTATGGGGTTCCATAACGACTCATGAACGGCTCTTTATAGGTTGCCGCAATATATGGCTGGCATCTATCTGTTTATTCTTCTCAGGCACTTAGTTGATAAACTTTAGAATAAGATATTAATCAGCTTAATAATTTACCAAAAGGAAACATTGCGAGGCGCATAAGTTTAAAATGCTGCATTCCGAACGGAATACCTATTATAGTAATGCAGAATATTACCCCCCATAACAGATGTGTCAGAGCAATAGGTATTCCACCCACAAACCACCAGACAACATTCATTATCGCGTTGAGACACCCGAACGATGAAGGTGAAGGCACAACCTTTGTTCCAAAAGGCACAAGTGCGACAACAGATAACTTTATTGTCTGAAGTCCGAACGGTATTCCAATGATAGTGATTATCATGGCGACACTCGACATAACATATTCTATCGCTATCATAAAGCCACCGAATACAATCCAGATGATATTTAAAACTAAATTCATTTGATTCCGATTATTTAATTCTGATTATTTAAAAGTATCGGGAAGATCGTTCTCATATAATACGGTATCTCCACTCTGCAATATTTTAGCCAATAATTGTTGAGATTCTGCAAAACTATCCACTATATAGAGATTTTCTTCTTTAAAACCGGCTGTCTTGATACCTTTGACAATAGCATCACGATTGTATTGGCCCACTATAACAGCTATATCGCAACATTTCGCGATTGCCGCTCCCAATTCCTCATTGAGTTCGGACTGACGGTCGCCCAGTTCTATCATACCGGGTGTAACCACAATGCGTTTACCGTCGGCAAACCCCGACAATACTTCCAATGCCATTTTAGAACCGGATGGATTTGAATTAAAAGCATCGTCAATAATTGTCACTCCCCCGGGAGTCTGCTTGATACTCAATCTATGCTCCACCTGCTCTATGCTTGCCACAGCCCTGCGGATTTTATCCTCTTTCATCCCCAAGCGGAGAGCAATTATAATAGCCGCAAGAAGATTTGATATATTGCAGGCACCTACAAGCCTTGTGGTTAATTCCATTGACAAACCGTCAGGACCTTTAACTGAGAAAGATGTACCACAAGGAGAATAGCTTACGTTTTCAGCTACATATTGGCAATCTTTTGAATTTGCATCACCAACGCAATAACGCACAGATTCAACATTATTTACATGACGATTGGCACAATATTCGAAGTCATTATTTATTACAGCAAACCCATCTGAAGGGAGTGCGTCAACGAGTTCAAATTTGGTTGATTGAACATTCTCTATTGTTTTGAAAGACTCAAGATGCATAGGACCCACTGCAGTGATAATGCCCATTTTCGGATGAACAAGATCACAAATCTCTTTTATGTCACCTTTCTGCTTAGCACCCATTTCGCAAATGAACACAGTATTATACGGTTTCATCATTTCTCTGACAGTCCTGATAACGCCCATTGGAGTATTATAGGAACCGGGAGTCATGAGCACATCAAATTCTTCCGAAAGAATTCTGTTTAGATAATGCTTCGTACTTGTCTTGCCATAAGACCCTGTGATTCCTATCACCGTAAGATCTGGCATTGAACGCAATATCGAAGCGGCGTCATTCCAATATTTTCTATTAATCATTCTTTCAACAGGCATCAGGATAACCACAGCAAGCATGACTATAGCCCAAGAAAAAATTGTGATTAAAAGAAGAAATCCAACAGAGAGTGCCGGCGCCGAATATCCCCACGGTAAATATTCGCTTAAACCGGTACATAATATGACAGCCACATAAGCCGCAACTCCAATAAAAGCTGTGACGGAATATATTCTCCACACTCTTTTTGTAAAGACCAATGGCTTTTTGAATTTCTTTTTGAATATCAACCACACTTTTGTTACGCATGTCATAGCGACAATCATAAGCGAGAGACGTATATCAAGCAATGTTGCGAAAACAAGGAAAAGCATAGCCACATCCACGAGTCTCCATGTGCTTCCGATGTCTTGCTTAAGATATTTCCAATAGCGTGGCAACCGATAGCTGTTTTGCTGGAGCATATGGATGTCATGCTTGAAATTAAGCACCATATAGATGCCACAGACTATATAGACTGCAATTAAAAACGCACTCATTTCAATGTGTCTTTTTTATGTTGTGAAACTTTATTACTATTTACTTGATCGATTATTATTTGATGGTCTGGAGTTCCTTTTTAAAAAACTCTTTCATGACGGCACGAAATCCGAATGGATTATCAAGGAAGCTATAGTGTCCACATTCTGGGAAACTAACAAGACCGGCATCCGGGATTAGCTTTTCCATAGTTTTTGCATCAGACAACGGCGTGGCAGTATCGTTTTCGCCCCATACAAGCAGGGTTGACGCTTTTATGTGGGGCATGACATGCTTGAGATCTTCATTAACACATTTGCTCATTACCGCGCGCATCATCGGAGAGGAATTACGATAGTCTGCCGACCCCTTTTTAGCTCTCATTTTTTCAACAATACTACCCCCTTTTCCCTTTCCTAAAGCAATGATCAACAATTTCTTTATTATCTTGAAACTATAGACTTTCCAATAATACTTCATACTGCGCTTCGGTTTTATGCCGGCAGCATCGACCAATACTATTTTCCCGATATCATTGCGTGATGACAATAGGATAGCTATTCTTCCTCCAAACGAATGCCCTATCAGCACAGGAGATTGGATCTCCTCTTTTTTTATGAACTCTTCAACAGCTTTTGTAAACTGTTCAATTCCCCACACTTCAGGAGGCTCCTGGCTTTTCCCATGTCCGGGAAGATCCAGACTATAGATCTTCATTCCCGGTTCAAGGATAGCCGCAATGCTTTTTACCGTGGTGTGATCACATCCCCATCCGTGCATTAATACAACCGGAGCGCCGGCATCGTTGCCCGTCACTTCATAATGCAATCTTATACCATTTACATTTATATCTTTTTCCATATAATCTTATTCATTGCCTGATTCATTCTTAATTCTTATAAGCTGCCAATGGCAGCTTAAGTGTTATATTTTGAATCCAACTACAAAATTACTAAAAATACTTAATGTGAATTCCTCTTACGGCAGGATATTTGCGCAGCAGACATATTTTTTGTATATTTGCAACCAACTCATATCCTCGTGGTGACGCCCATTGCGTAAATATCAGATTAACCACTCCGTTGAACGACTCTGCCTGTTCAACTCCAAGACTTTTCGTCTGCAATGATAACAAAATGGAATTATCAACCTCTAACCCTTCAGCAAAAAAGCTCAGCTGACGAAATGCTCCCCCAATGCGGAGGGGCAGCTCCCATTGCCGAGCTATTGATACGTAGAGGAGTGACAACCACCCGAGAGGCGCAGGCTTTCTTCTCCCCATCAATATCAGACCTACACGACCCCTTCCTTATGCCTGACATGGATAAAGCAGTCAACAGGCTGAACAAAGCCATGGGAGCAAAGGAAAGGATTATGATCTATGGAGACTACGACGTTGACGGCACAACCGCTGTAGCTCTGGTCTATAAATATCTGCAGAACTATTATAGCAATATTGAGTATTACATACCCACACGCTATGAGGAAGGTTACGGCATCTCTTTAAAAAGTATAGAATATGCGGCGGAAAATGATGTGAAGCTTGTGATTGTGCTCGACTGCGGAATCAAAGCGATTGATGAAATCGCCTATGCCAAAGAGAAAGGAATAGACTTTATTATCTGTGACCACCATGTGCCCGACGAAGTGCTCCCTCCGGCTGTGGCAATCCTTAATCCGAAAATGCCAGACTCCACATATCCTTGTCCGCATCTGTCAGGGTGTGGTGTGGGATTCAAATTCATGCAGGCATTTGCAATGAGCAACGGGCTCACCAACCATAACGAACTTGAATCGCTCCTTGATCTTGTAGCTGTGAGCATTGCTGCCGACATTGTGCCCATCACCGGTGAAAACCGGGTAATGGCATATCATGGGTTGAGAAGGCTGAATTCAAATCCAAATCTGGGACTTAGAAGCATAATCAGGCTTTGCAAGCTCACAAACAAGGATATCACAATAAGTGATGTAATATTCAAGATAGGTCCCCGCATTAATGCCTCCGGGCGTATGCAAAGCGGCATTGAGGCAGTGGATCTTCTCGTCTGCCGTGATCTACACGATGCATACGAAAAAGGTAAAGATATTGATCAATATAACCGCGACAGGAAAGAACTTGACAAAAAAATAACAGATGAAGCTAACGACCTCATTGAACGTAATGTCAATATAATACATGGCAGACGCTCAATAGTGGTATATAACAAAGACTGGCATAAGGGTATTATCGGTATTGTGGCGTCTCGACTGACTGAACTTTACTACAAACCGTCGGTCGTGCTTACTTTCTCAAACGGTATGGCGACAGGCTCCTCAAGGTCTGTGCAAGGATTCGATATTTATTCGGCAGTCAATTCCACCCGCGACCTTCTGGAAAATTTCGGAGGTCATACATATGCCGTGGGGCTTTCGCTAAAAGAGGAAAACATCGAAGAGTTCCGTCGCAGGTTTGAAGAATACGTGGCTACTCATATCCAGCCCAACCAACTGACCCCTATGATCGAGATTGACGCGATGATTGAGTTCGCCGATATCACGCCGGAGCTTGTGGCACATCTCAAGAAGTTTAATCCTTTCGGTCCGGGCAACCAAAACCCTGTGTTCTGCACACGCAACGTTTTCGATTTCGGTACGAGTAAGCTCGTAGGGAAAAATCTCGAACACATAAAACTGGAGCTTGAAGACAATAGCACAAGCCGTGTGATCAATGCAATAGCCTTCAACATGGCACCATATTTCGAGCATATTCACGCTCATAAGCCTATCGACATCTGCTACACTATCGAGCAGACCAAGCATTCCGGCAATCTCGATTCCGTACAGCTTATGATAAAGGATATACGCCCGTCGGCAGAGTGAAATTTTGTCTTCTTCCAAGAGCGACAAAAGATAAGTCGACATTTCTATAAAAATCATTCCACGCTTCCACTCTCTCCGCTATAGACAAAATTATGAACATTCATGAAATCCTGAAAAAATATTGGGGTTACGACCATTTCCGCCCTTTACAGGAGGATATTATCAATTCTGTGCTTGAAGGGAATGACACTCTCGGATTGATGCCCACCGGAGGCGGGAAATCCATCACGTTTCAGGTGCCGGGCATGACTTTCGAATCCGGTGTGACCGTAGTGGTCACGCCATTGATATCCCTCATGAAAGACCAGGTCGACAACCTGAAACGGCATCGGATAAAGGCTGTCTATTTCCATTCCGGCATGTCTGCCGCCGAATCGAGAAATGCCTGGGAAAAATTAGTAAACGGAAAAGCCCGATTCCTATATATCGCTCCGGAACGTTTGCAAAACGACCGGTTCATGCTTGAGCTGCGCCAAATCGAAGTCAGACTTATCGTTGTCGACGAGGCTCACTGTATTTCTCAATGGGGCTACGATTTCCGTCCCTCATATCTTACTATTAAATCACTCCGCAAGCTAAAACCTGAAGTCCCCGTATTGGCGCTGACAGCTACCGCTACTCCGGAAGTGGCTCAAGACATAATGGATCAACTGGAATTCCGTAACGGTAAAAGTTTCAGAAAAAGTTTTGTCAGGGAAAACATCAGTTATATCGTAAGATCTTCCGATGCAAAAATCCATGATGTGCTTCACATCCTTTCACGTACTACCGGCACATCCATCGTATATGTCCGCAGTAGAAGACGGTGTCGCGAAATTGCAGAGTTTCTTCAATCCGCCGATATCTCATCCACATTTTACCATGCCGGACTTGATTTCAAGTTAAAAGAGGAACGTCAAAACGCATGGCAATCAGGTGCCGTGAGAGTGATGGTGGCGACAAATGCTTTCGGAATGGGTATTGACAAACCTGACGTTAGGGTTGTGATACACTATGATCTACCTCCATCTCTTGAAGAATATTATCAGGAAGCCGGACGTGCCGGACGCGACGGACTTCCATCCTTTGCTGTGGTTCTTGCCGCCAGAACAGACCGTGGCGTTATGCACAGAAGGATTACTGAAGCTTTCCCTGAAAGGAAAGTGGTCAAAAAAACTTATGAACGTATTTGTAATTTTCTGCATGTCTCCATTGGGGAAGGGTATGATTCCATACGGGAGTTTGATATTGAAAAATTCTGCAGAGTTTTTGAGCTACAAGAACGCCAATGCCGCGCATCTTTGAGACTACTTTCTCAAGCAGGATACCTACATTTCATAGAGGATCCTGACAGCCGGTCACGCTTTAAAATGCTTTGCACACGCGAAGAACTTTATGACATACATGATCTCTCTGAATCTGCAGAAAAGGTTCTTGCCATGACCTTACGTACATATACCGGTCTTTTCTCAGATTATGTCTACATTCGTGAACCGGAAATAGCTTTCAAGCTGCAGGTTTCTGAAAACACTATCTATGAAGCGATGCTCGAACTGTCGAGAAAGAAAATAGCAAGCTATATACCACATTCCGGTATTCCGATGATATATTTTCCTACATCAAGGGAAGAGACCTCTTCCCTATTGATCGGAAAGAATATCTACGAACAGAGGAAAAATGCCATGACCATCCGGACAGAATCTATGCTTGACTATGCTTTCTCTGACAAGGATTGTCGTGTGGAGCGTATGCTGGCTTATTTTGGCGAAAATAATTCAGGGAAATGTGGGAAGTGTGATGTCTGCAGAGATCGGAAAAGATCAAAATCGAAAAAGGGTGCAAATGATACCGAACTTTCAGAACGTATAATTTCATTTATTAAATCAAGACCTTCGGGAACCACACTCACCGCAATAGAACATTTTTGCGGAAAAGACTCAGCTGCCATAGCTTCAATAGTGGCATTTCTTTGCAATGAAGGATTTTTGAGATGTGAAAACAACATTTATCGCATAGACTCGAAAACAGTATGATAGGCTTAGCGGATTGCAACAATTTTTTTGTGTCATGCGAACGCTCGGTTGATCGTTCACTTGAAAATCGCGCCGTGGTTGTCATGAGTAACAACGACGGATGTGTGGTGGCACGAAGTAACGAAGCAAAGGCTCTCGGCATAAAAATGGGACAGCCCGTATTCGAGATCCGACAGCTTGTCAATTCAGGAAAAGTGATAGCATTATCCGGACAGCACCTCTTATATCGCGACATTAGTTTAAGAATACACGACATTTTCAGGCGCTATGTCCCTCGAGCGATCGATTATTCAGTTGACGAGTCTTTTCTTGATATGACCGGTATTCCCGACAATATGCTTCAAGAGATCGGGGAAGCTATATGCAAGACCTGTTGGGATGAGATGCGCATACCTGTAACTATCGGTTTCGCATCCACCAAGACTCTTGCAAAAATAGTGACAGAAGCATGTAAAAAAAGAAAAATCTCTGTAGAAGTCTTGAGGGATGCTTCTCATAAAGATGAATTACTCAAGTTTCTGCCAATTTCTGATCTTTGGGGAATTGGCAGGAGATTATCTAAAAAGCTTTATCAGACAGGAATTTTCACAGTTGCCGATTTCGCCGGTAAAAATAGGCAATGGGTAAGGTCGCAATTAGGGGTAAACGGAGAGCGTTCCTGGCTTGAGCTGCATGGAGTCAGTTGCATAGAACTTTCTCATGTTGATCGTATGTTGCAAGACTCCATAAGCGAGACGCGTACATTTCCTGAGGATATTGATGATTATGATTACATCCGGGCAAGGATTGCAATCTACAGCGCCGATTGTGCCAAAAAGCTCCGACGTATGAACGGGGCATGTCAAATTGTTTCAGTATTTCTTCGCACTAACAGATTCCATCCCGAGAAAGGAATCTATCGTCCAGAAATGTCAGTACGGTTAGCACACTACACTGATGATACCCAGGAAATTGCAAACGCCGCTGTTTTCGGACTAAACAATGTTTTCAGAACCGGGGTAGCTTACAAGCGTGCCGGAGTGATCATTTCCGACATAGTTCCGGCATCATCTTTAATCCCCTCATTGTTTGATGACACCCAACTGGTTTCCGAAAGCACTGATGAAACACATGATAACAGTCGTTTGAATCATGATTCAAAACCGTCATCATCCAAACCCCACCCATCTTTGATGAAAGCGGTAGACAGCATAAATTCCAAAGCCGGAGAGACCCCCCTAAAACTGGCATCCCAACTCACTTTCCACACATTAGGACATAATGATGGTTACTCATCATCATTCCAAGCCCCGTCTCGAAAGAAATAAACATTCAAATTTCACAAGCGAAATTTGATTTATCCTACAGAATTGGATAATTGGAATTCACAAGCTAACCATGAATTCTCTTGAACAATTGGATAATCTTGATAATGACGGCTTAGAACATAGAGCAGGCATTAGAGTAGGGATTAGAGCATATAAAAACAAAATTCTTATTTAAAATTTGCCTATTATAAAAATTTGAATTAAATTTGTAGCATATAAATCGAAGGGGCATTAGCTCATCTGGCTAGAGCGTTTGACTGGCAGTCAAGAGGTGACGAGTTCGAGTCTCGTATGCTCCACCTATCTATATGAAAATAATTGAAATCAACATTGATAAAATAATAGCACTTTGTAAAAAGTACAAAGTCAATAAATTATGGATTTTTGGATCTATATTGACACCAAGATTTAATGAAAATAGCGATGTTGACTTTATTGTTGAATTTGACGAGTCAAAACTAAATTTACTTGATTACGCTGACAATTTTTTTGATTTCATACATTCTATTGAAAAAATTATAGGTCGTAAAGTCGACATGATTGTCGACAAATCAATTAAAAATAAATTTTTCCGTCAAGAGATTGACGAAACAAAAAAATTGATATGGAGCGTTCGGTAAAGAAGACTCTTCAAGACATTATTGATGCAATCGATGAAATAAACACTTTTTTCGAGACTCGAGAAAAACGATTTGATGTTACTTTTCTGATGTATGTTTAAGAAGAGCAGTAGAAAGGAATATAACAATAATCGGAGAAGCAATGAATCGATTACTTAAAAACGATCCAAGTATTAAAATAACTTATGCAAAAAAAATCGTTGATACCCGTAACTATGTAATTCACGGTTATGATAGTGTAACTAACGAAATTATGTGGGGCATCGTAGTTCGCCATCTTCCTTTACTAAGAAATGAAATTATAACATTAATTCAAGAATAAAATAAACGATCTTCAAACTCAGAAGATCGTTTATTTTATGATTTATTTTAGATTTTTAAGGATATTGATACGGTTATGAGGATCAGGAGCGCCGAATACATAGCTTCCGGCCACCAAGATATCTGTCCCGGCAGCCGCGAGTTCAGCACCAGTTGTTTCGTTTACGCCCCCATCCACTTCTATCTTGGCGCGAGATGCGGTTTTGGAAATCAGTTCCCGTAATTGTCTCACCTTATTCAGCGTGTGGCGGATAAAAGGCTGTCCTCCAAATCCCGGATTAACCGACATGAGCAATACCAGATCAACATCTCTGATAATATCTTCAAGCATAACTACGGGAGTAGAAGGGTTAAGGGTGACCCCCGCCTTCATACCGGCTTTATGAATAGACCCTATGGTGCTGTGGAGATGTCGGCATGCCTCATAATGCACATTCATCAAATGTGCCCCTGTGTCTCTTACCTGACTAACCCACTTATCTGGTTCTACAATCATAAGATGCACATCCATTGGCTTCTCACAAATCTTTCCCACAGCGTTAAGAACCGAGAACCCGAAAGAGATATTGGGGACAAAAACTCCATCCATCACATCAAGATGAAGATAATCTGCCGCTGAACTATTGATCATCTCCAACTCTTTACGGAGATCAAGGAAATTAGCAGCTAAAAGTGACGGGGAAACTTCCATTTCTGATTTGATTTAAGGTTAGTAAAAAATAATTATAAGTTGAACAACCTCCCATACTTCAACTTGCAAAATAGTTAGTTGAATTAACAAGGAGTTAGGGTTAAAAAGGATAATTAAATCATCACTTTTTCAACCCTTTTGTTTCCGGTTTTGGTTTAAATGCATTCCAAAGAATAAAGGCAACACACACCACAGCTATTCCATAACCGCACCATGTAAGATACTTATTATATTCCTCCACTTTCTCAAATAATTGATCGGGAGAAACAGTTGTGGAAAGCCAGTAACCCAATGCAGCAAGAATACTATTCCAGACGAGTGCTCCGAGACTCGTGAAAAGGGCAAACTGTCCTAAATTCATTTTAGAAATACCGGCAGGAATGGAGATAAGTTGTCGGATAGCTGGGATAAGACGACCTATAAAGGTGGAAATGGCGCCATGTTTATCGAAATAAGCCTCCGCTTTTTCCACTTTCTGACGATTGATCATAAGCATGTGTCCGAAACGACTGTCGGCAAATGCATAAACCACCGGACGCCCGATCCATAACGCAAGATAATAATTAATAAACGCTCCTACCAAAGCTCCCAAAGTTGCAAAAACAACGACCATAAAAATATTCATGTCGCTTCCTGCACCGGTGTTTGTGCAGGCAAGATAGGCGGCGGGAGGCACTACCACTTCCGATGGAAACGGGATAAAGGAACTCTCTATTACCATGAATAGGAATACGAAAAGATAGTTTGCATTATCCACAAACCATTGAAAAAACTGACTGGCATCAAAAATAGCCAGAGGTATCATGTCAAGCATATATGATTATTATATGTGATGTCTAAATATTAAAACACGAATCTTTCTTTCATGTTTAAACAAGTCCGGTGTCCGAAAGCATTTTTCTATAAAACTCAGCTTTATTTTCAAGTTTCATAGGATAGGCTCTCGATGAAGAGGGCATTCTCCAATGCCGGAAATATCTGATATTGCCATCCGGCAAACCGATGGAACATTCAATAAACTCTCCGACCTTAGGAAGAGCAGTGCCCGTCAGCGAAGCTATTACTCCGGCTGCTTTCTCGCCTGTTGTCGCAACCGCAATACAGTCAGGAAGGTCTTCAAGAGATGATGCCAGATCAATTGTCTTGTCGATCTGAAGCCACTTGTCGGATGCATTGTCCTTCATCCGGAACACTTCCTTGCCGGTATCGCTTAAAGCTATCCCCTTCTCCATAAGAAGCTCCTTGATCTTATCCACTTTGAAAGTTTTTTGTTCAGCTTCGACCAATGCATCTTTAGAGCCGAAATAAATAATTCCGAATATCCTCCACATATCATTTATGAAATTCGGATAATAGAAATTCATTGACCATCGGTTTTGCTTAGGAGGAAACGTGCCACACATCAAAAGTTTGGCATTCTTGGGGAAGAAAGGTTCGAGAGGATGAGTTTCAACCAACATGATTATTTAAGATTGAAAGAATTTATTTAAGCTTGAGCGAAGCCACCACATTCTCTGCAACTCGTGCTGCCGCTTCATACACAGATTCGTCGGCAGACTGTTTCATATCGAGAGAATCAACGACTTCAAGCTTCATCTTCTCGACATATTCTTTCAATTTCCCGACTGAGGAAGACGCCCATGTGAATGAGCCAAAAGTTGCAATCACTTTATTTTTGATCTCTCTTGTCTCCATTGCGATCATAAACTGTTCCACCGGAGGGAAAATATGCATTGAATATGTAGGACCGCCGACTATTATGCCTTCATATCGGAATGCATCAGAAATCATATAGCTGAGATTTGATTTCGAAGCATTGTGAATCTTGATGTTCTTCACACCGCGTATCGCAAGTTGACGTGCGATTTCTTCAGCGACATCAGCAGTGTTGCCATACATCGAGCCATAGATGATTGTTACTCCCGGTTCACTTTCATATTTGCTCAAGCGGTCGTATATTCCCACTACCTTGGAAATATTATCGTGCCATACAGGTCCATGGGTGGAACAAAGATACTTTATGTCAAGTCCGGAAGTCTTCTCTAATGCCTTCTGGACAAATCTGCCATATTTACCCACGATATTGGAATAGTAACGATACATCTCATCCCAATACCACTCGATCTCCATCTCGCTATCCACCACACCTCCATTTAGGGCACCGAAGGTTCCGAAAGCATCCCCTGAAAACAAGACCCCTTCATCTTCCACATAAGTCATCATGGTTTCAGGCCAATGCACCATAGGAGTCAGAAAGAATTTCAAAGTTTTTCCTCCAAGATCAAGAGTTTCTCCGTCTTTTATTTCCAGGAAATGCTCGTCTGATATGTGATAAAAACCTTTAACCATTGAAATCGTCTGACGGTTACCGACTATTTTGATTTCAGGATATGTGGCAAGCACAACAGGAATTCCTCCGGAATGATCAGGCTCCATGTGATTGATAACAAGAAAATCTGGCGAAGTTGTTCCGATTTCCAAGTTTATGGCATTAATATAATCGCGCACTGTGCCGATCTCTACAGTATCGATCAATGCCACCTTTTCACTCCCCTTCACGATATAAGAATTATAGCTTACTCCATTGGGAAGAGGCCACAAAGCTTCAAACCTGTCAGTATTTCGGTCATTCACTCCAACGTAAAGTACGTCTTTAGTAATCTCTCGGATATTCATTGTCAAATATGTTTTAGCGGATTCAATCTTACGATATATTATTATTCCTCTGACAGAAGTCAATATAATCTGCCGCTTTTGAGAATGCAAAATTACTCAAAAAAATGCGCAATAACAATATAGGAAACGCATAGATTTTAAATGTAAATACTCTACGTGTTAAAAATGTTCTTATATATCGATTAATTTCTGTAATTTTGCAAAATATTTGACATCAATAATGAAAGCATATTTAGTTACTATTCTTCTCCTCGTAATTTCAAATGTTTTTATGACCATAGCTTGGTATGGTCATCTGAAACTACAGTCAGCGGGCATTTCCAAAAACTGGCCTCTGTTTGCGGTCATTTTATTTTCTTGGAGTGTTGCTTTGTTTGAATATTGTTTTATGATTCCTGCAAACAGAATGGGTTATAATGCCAACGGGGGGCCGTTCTCCTTGTTTCAGCTCAAAATCATCCAGGAGGTTATAACTCTGACCGTGTTTACTATCCTCGCTATGTTTTTCTTCTCTGGTGAGAAATTGCATTGGAACCATATTGCCGCATTTATTTGTCTGATCGGCGCTGTATGTTTCACATTTCTTCCCCAAAACAATTAATCGCCATGTTTTATCATTTCGCACCTATTCAAGGACATACCGATGCTCCTTATCGACATTTTCATGCTCTCGGCTATGGTACCGAGACCAATTATTACACACCATTCATACGCCTTGAACATGGTGAACTCCGCAATCGTGATATAAAAGATTTCACATCTGAACTGAACGAAGTCACCCATATAGTTCCTCAGATTATCTTCAGGGATAATGATGAACTGACAGCTCTCGTGAAAAAGGTAAAAGAAAACGGTGCATCTGAAATCGATTTAAACATGGGATGTCCGTTCCCTTTGCAGACAGGACACGGAAGAGGAGCCGCAACTGTAGCAAATGAAGCCCTTGCAAAGGCAGTGACCGATACAGTCAATGAAAACTCCGACATAAAATTTTCCGTCAAGATTCGTCTCGGGCTTAATAATCCTGACGAATGGGAAAAGCTCCTTCCGTACCTGAATCAAGTGGAACTTACTCACATATCTGTCCACCCCCGAGTTGCCAAACAGCAATACGGTGGAGAACTCGACCTCATGCAGTTTTCTCGAATTCTTCAGGAAAGCAAGAATCCTGTAGTGTATAACGGTGAAATACATACGCCACAAAACATCGACGAAATTCTTAACAAATTTCCTGAAGTTTCAGGAATTATGATTGGAAGAGGTCTTATCGCCAGACCGTCTCTCATAAAAGAATATCTTTCAGGTAATGAATGGAGCCGAGAGGAAAGAGTAGAAGAGATGTTGAAATTTCACAGAACGCTTCTTGATTATTATTCCTCCAAACTCTGCGGCGACATCCAGATACTTTCCAAAATTAAACCTTTTTGGGAATATGCGGAAGACGAAATCGGTAGGAAACCTTGGAAAGCGATAAAGAAAGCATCCAACATTGCAAAATATCATTCGGCAGTGGCTTCTATTGATTTTTGAATATAATTCTTGGTTAATTTTGTTTTGAGTTTACCATAAACCATATACAATAATGAAAATCCTGATCTTGGCTGCTATGGACAAAGAATTGCAGCTCATAAAAAATATATTGGAAAATTCTGAAGAGATCAACATAAACGGGATCTCTTTAGAACATGGACAAATCAAAACGCAAGAAATCTATGCCGGCAAATGTGGTATTGGCAAAGTTAATGCCGCAGTCAACACCTATCGGCTAATTGATACAATCCATCCTGATCTAATTATAAACAGCGGAGTTGCAGGAGGCGCAGGCATACCTATAGGTTCCGTACTTGTGGCAGACCGTGTAGCATACGATGATGTATGGTGTGGACCGGGGACAAACTATGGCGAAGCAGACGGATTTCCTCTGTTCTTCATCCCGTCACACGGCATAATCGATCTCGCGAAAAAGGTGGCGAAAGACAAATCTGTCAAATTCGGACTAATATGCAGCGGAGATAAGTTTATATCCACACACGAAGAAATTCAATTCATACGTTCTCATTTCCCGGATGTCCTGGCAGTAGACATGGAATCCGCTGCAATAGCGCAGGTATGCTATCTCTCTTCTACACCTTTCAATATCGTAAGAGTAGTGAGCGACACACCGGGAGAAGGGGAAAACATTACTCAATATAAAAATTTCTGGAATGAGGCGCCTCAAAAAACATTCGGTTTAGTAAAAGAGCTCATTGAAAATCTCTAACAGAATGAAACATTCGATTAAAAAATCGCAACTAAAGACGCTCATGCTTCCGATTGCAATGGTTGGAGGAGCTGTGTTCTATAAATGGATAGGCTATTTGACTTTCCTCTCTCCATACCTCATCTTCACGATGCTCTTCATAACTTATTGCAAACTGAAAATCACTGACTTCAAGCCAAACAAATTTGAAATGACGCTTCTTTTAGCCCAAATTCTTTTGGCAGCCATGGCATATGGAGTCACATTCTTTTGGAACCGTACTCTTGCGGAAGGTGTCTTTATCTGTTTTTTCATCCCCACAGCCACAGCAGCGCCGGTCATAACTTCCATGCTTGGAGGAAGCATCTCAAAAGTTGCCACCTATAGTCTGATGTGTAATGCGGTCGTAGCAGTTGCGGGACCTCTGATTTTCGCAGCTATCGGCGAACATAGTGAAATCACTTTTTTCGAATCTTTCAAGCTTATCCTTTCTCAAGTGTTCCCCTTGATTATAATGCCTTTGGCACTTGCATTGATATTAAGATATTGCTTACCCAAAATACATTCTAAAATCGTGGGTATGCAACAACTATCTTTTTATCTTTGGGCGGTTTCTCTTTTTATAGTCGTTGGGAGTTGCATGAGTTTCGCAATCCAAAACTGGACTCCTGATGCCACATGGACAATCATTCTTCTTGCTCTCGGAGCCCTCATAGCATGTCTCATTCAGTTTAAATTAGGGAGAATAATCGGTGGCAAGTTTGGCGACAGGGTATCCGGAGGTCAGGGTTTAGGTCAAAAAAATACGGTGCTTGCCGTGTGGCTCGCACTTGCATATCTGAATCCTATGGCTTCCCTTGCTCCTGCCTCATATGTGGCATGGCAAAACATCATCAACTCTTGGCAATTGATGCGTCATCAAAATCGTATGGAGGCTCTTAAGATGAAAAGTGGCAAGGAAACCATTTAGACGATTGGCTTAACAATCCTTTAAATAGAGACTTAATCTTTTTTTTCTGTATTATTGTCGGATTTTTTCATATTCTGCGACTTATTTCGGGGGCGGCTACTACCGCTCCTTTTTTTCTGCCCCTTGTCCCTATTTCCTCTATAAAACCTTTTCTTGCTATTTCTTCTATCTTTCCTTTCAGTTTTCTGATTGTCATTTCCATATTCAGGTGCTTCACCCAAATCCTCAGGAACAGGAAGTTTTTCCACATCCTTCTCAAGCAGGCGCTCTATCATTCTGAACCTACCTCTCTCCTTCTCGCTTATAAATGTATAAGCACTTCCGTCTTTATCAGCACGTGCAGTTCGTCCGATGCGGTGCACGTAATCTTCAGCCTCGTGAGGCACATCATAATTGATGACTGTCTCGATATTGTCTATGTCTATACCTCTTGATAAAATATCGGTAGCAACCACAACATTAATTTTACCAGCTTTAAAATCAAGCAATACATCCTCCCTCTCCTTTTGGTCGAGATCCGAATGCATCTCCGCGACTTTAATTTTAAGTTTCCTTAATGTCTTTGAAAGTTCTTTCACCTTCAGTTTTGATGACGAGAATACAATAACCTTGTGAGGGGGATTCTCCTTAAACATTCTTTCAAGAATAGGGAGTTTCTGCGTCTCATAACAAACTATGGCTCTCTGTTTGATTTTTTCAGCCGGCTTGGATACGGCAAGCTTCACCACTGCCGGATTTTTAAGGATCTGCCCCGCCATTTGCTGAATCTTTGGAGGCATTGTGGCTGAAAACAAAAGAGTTTGCCTCTCTTTTGGAAGATGACCTATGATCTGCATGATATCGTCGAAGAAACCCATGTCGAGCATACGGTCTGCCTCATCAAGAATAAAAAATGAAACTTTTGAAAGATCGACGTATCCCATGCTAAGATGAGCGAGAAGTCTCCCCGGGGTTGCAATAACCACATCTGCACCCATCTTCAAACCCTTTCTTTGCTGTTCATATGTATATCCGTCTGTTCCTCCGTATATAGCCATGCTGCTCACCGGCATGAAATATGAAAAACCTTGCATCTGTCGGTCAATCTGCTGAGCAAGTTCACGCGTGGGTGCCATGACTACGCAATTGACATTGTCTTGTGGATAATTGTCATTCACAAGCCGTTCAATCACAGGCAAAAGATAGGCAGCCGTTTTACCTGTACCGGTCTGAGCCACGGCAAGAAGATCTCTCCCTTCAAGCACCGGAGGTATTGTCTGTTCCTGGATTGGTGTGCATTCATCAAAATGCATATCATATAAAGCATCGAGCAGGTCGTCGTTAGTCAAGATATCTTCGAATCTCATCTTCTATTCTTCAAAAATATTTTTGCAAAATTACATAAAATATGGCAATTTTTCCAACCATCATAGACCTTTTTACTGACCGGAATATAATATATAAATTGATTTTTAATGTAATATAACCAATCGGCAAAAGCCTCATATTAAGCAAAAACGACTATCATCTAATCAACTTATGGCATCCAAACCATCAACTGAAATAACTATTAATCATAAAGTTGCAAATTATTTTATTCTTTTTAAAAAATTTTTATTATTATTTCAAAACATTTTACACAGTGCCTTTGTTATATATCTGTTAAATTGATTAAAACAACTGTCAACATGAAAACTAACGATTCCTTCAAAAAACGACTTTTAGGTCTCCAAAGCAACCTGTTAAGCTTTGCCTATCAACTCACCACCGACAAAGAAGAGGCACGAGACCTTCTCCAGGACACCACTCTTAAAGCTCTCGATAACGAAGAGAAGTATGTTGACAACGTCAACTTCAAAGGATGGATTTTCACCATCATGCGCAACATCTTCATCAACAACTATCGTCAGACTGTAAGAAAGGCTACTGTTATCGATCAGACTGAAGATCTTTACCACCTCAACATATCTCAAGATTCCGGACTTGAAACTCCGGAAGGATCATTTGCTGTGAAAGAGATCTCAGCAGCACTTGATGAATTTACCGATGAGTATCGTATCCCTTTCAACATGTATGTCGCCGGCTACAAATATAACGAGATCGCAGAGAAAATGAATCTCCCCCTCGGCACAATCAAAAGCCGCATTTTCTTTGCACGCAAACGTCTACGCGAGCAACTTAAAGATTTCAGATAATCTCATGATGCTCCGGGCATTTATTTCGCCTCTTATCAGTTACTAAATAAAGTTTATGACGGTTGTAACTGAGCATTAGTACAAACTTTTCTAATGTAGGCAATTGCAAAAGGTTAGTTATGCATTGCCAAATAATGTTCGGTTTAATTAATTTGATTTCAAAAGACTGACCCGTGTGGGCCGGTCTTTTTATTTTCAAATTTAAGCTAAGAAAGCTGATTTATATAAAAATCAACAGCGAATAGACCATAGACCAACATTAAAACGAAAAATGTAAAGAAATGCGCACGCCGCTTTTGTCGCAGCCGGGTGTGTCGCGATAAGTGAGTCGCCACAAATAGTCTATCCTCAAAAAGGTGAGTATATTGTCTAATCCGGCACCGATTTCCATATATGGTGTTGAAGACATGACCCTGGGATGCGCATCTATCGGAAATTGATAGATGTCATTGTTCTTCGCAGGATTGTTCTTGTCGCTCAGACCGCCCATGAGTCCCTTAAATGTAATTGCCTCCCTGATCTTCAATTTCTTTATAAGAGGAATACGGTTGAATAGAATGCCGTTGCCAAAATAGGTGAAATCTATTGCTGCATATTGATCGTTGGCAAATTCCATTGCATTCATAAGCGAATAACTCTCCGGCTGAATTGTATAAGACAAGTTTGCATTAGGCCACATCAATGCCGGATAATACACCTTGCTCCATATTTTACCTGCCTTCAGGATAATGTCGGTATATCCGAAAGCAGATAGCCACAAACGTTTCTGAACCGACAGTTCACTTCTGTTTAAGGTGAACGACGAACCCCACATCCCTTTAGGACCGAATTCATGTGTGAACTGAAAGATCCAGGCATCCATATTGACAGGCAGACGCAAAGATCTTCCTTGTATGAATTTTTCTCCGGGTGCCCAACGCACAGTCAGAGAAAATGCCGACTGGGTATATTGCTTATCATTTTTCCCGTCTGCAAAAGTAAACGGCAACCATTTGGTCGCTTCCTGTATCTCATGTTTGAATCCTGCCTCAACTGAAAAATTGTTTGGTAACTCAAAAATGTAGCCTGCATTTGCAAGCTTGCGATAAGTGACGAGAATACTTTCCTTTCTTTTTAAAGAGAGAAAAACATTATCAGGGTTCGTGAAGAGATAATGCTGTCCGATCATATCGATGTCATATGAATAGGAAGCATAGAAACCATGACGCGGCCATTCGTATGAATGATTCTTTTTGGGAGTGAATGAATATTCCACATCCGCCTTGTATTTCCATTTCCTATCCTTTGTGCCGTAAGCCACATATCCCTTTGCAAAAAGATGAGGGTTGAGCGGAGACATCGTCATACCTCCCATTCTGAACCTGGCTCCTTCGACGGAGTTACCGCTGACAAGGGTGTTGAGCGGTCCGAAATCAAACTTACTTGGTTTGCCTGTCTTGAGATATCCGCTTTCCATCAACGATAAAAACTTCTCTCCCCAATATAGAATCGGCACTTTCCTCATCTCCTTCATCATGCCGCCCATGTTTGCTTCCGCAGTCGACAAGGGCACCATTCTGACCGGGTCCCAGAACCGTTCGTTTCTGACCCTTGCATCCGCAAGCTCAAGATTACGCCCTAATTTGTCATAAAAATCCCTTAAATCATCCCGCTTCGAATAGCTGAAGTTATCGTATGTTGTAATCTTCCTTCCATATAGTTTGGGAATGCCAGGAATAATTTTCATTTCGATACAAACATCGTCGTATGTCTTGTGCCTGTTTCCCAACGAATCCTTTACAAATGATTGATTGATAAAAAGATTGTCTACATAATTAAGATTGATGTCGTGGGGCGTGCGCATCGTCACTTTCTTTACAAACATTGTTGTATCGCCTACCGGAACATAAATCTTTCCGTTGAATCCCATAGACTCTGCATTATGTGGCGCAAAAGAGAGTTCCACACACCTTGTGTCGTCTATATATACAGTGTCAGTCAGATAATATTTGTAGAAGTCAGGACCGATTGACGATAGCGGACTGACAAACCTGTTTTGCAGGATTATGATATTATTTGAAAAAATATCTACCTCCCGGACTGCGTCTTCGAGAAGCACCTGAATGTTTTCCTGATTAAGCGCCTCGTCCATTCCGGCACTCCTATATCCGCTAACCACCTCTTTGTCTGCATGCGGATTATTGCTGAACAGGCGTGTAGAAGCCTTTTCCTTAAAAATAAGGTCAAGTATTCTTTTCCCTGTCCATGAAGAAGTGTCGACGTAATTTTTCATAAATTTTCCTTGTTTCGAAAGGAATCCTTTAGAAAAATCATTTTGAAAATCATTGATTCCCAATATAGTCTTCTCATATTTATCATAGCTATAGAACGATTCTTTTGTGGGGTCGAAATCTTTCGAACGTGACCTGAGCTTTCTGATAAAGTCTACCGCCGGATTATTCTTCTTTGAATATTTTTCTTTTTTAGGTCGGACAATCACTTCCGACAGGTCAACTGATAAAGGAGAAAGCTTGACATCTATTACTGTGTCATGAAAAATCGTGGGAAGCATCTTACCGTGATAACCGGCGTAAGTCACCTCCCATTCTCCATTTCTTACAACATTTAGTTTGAATGTCCCTTCTTCGTCTGCAACAAAGTTTTTCTTGGGATTTACTTTAGAATTGACATTGGCAAAAGGCAACCGCTCCCCTGTCAACGAATCTGAAACGTTGACAAAAACCCAACCCTTTGCATAGGCAGCAAAAGACGGACACACACACAGCATCACTGCCACAATAGCCTTGCAGCAGAAATGTCTGAAAAAAATGTTTAAGTCAACCTTACTATATTTGGATATTATATTCAATTTACTTACTTTTGTTTATTTCAACAAGCACACGTTACTATTAACGCATGGTTGTCTAAAAAATGGTATTCAATAAGTACTTTTGATGAAATTTAGTTACTTTTAGAAAAATCTAATCAAAGAACATGGCACTCGAAATTGAAAGAAAATTTCTTGTTATCAACTCTCTTTTTAAGGAGATGGCATATCGATGTGAGGAGATCCGTCAGGGTTATCTGAATCGGCTTCCCGAAAGGACAGTGCGCGTCAGAACTCTTGACGACAACGGATTCCTTACTGTAAAAGGCAAAAATAAAGGTGCCGTACGTCATGAATTCGAATACGACATCCCTTTTGAGGATGCTTGCTCGATGTTGAAGATGTGCGAGCCGCCACTCGTTGAAAAATCACGCTATCTTGTAGACTACGAAGGTCTCACCTGGGAGGTAGACGAATATCATGGCTCACGTGAAGGACTGATAGTTGCGGAAGTTGAACTACCTTCCGAAGATTTTGAATACAAAAAACCTCCTTTTGCCGGAAAAGAAGTAACAGGAGACCCCTCCTACTACAATTCCAACCTCTAATAGAATTTGATTAACCTTTTGATATCTCATTTCAGGTTCGTCTCTTTTCCAAGGCTTTGAGCATAAGCTCCAGTTCGTCTCTTACGTCCTGGAGTTTTTCTATTATGTCCATACGTTTCGATATATTGGCGCGATTGATTCTCAGCTGCTCCTTGGCAGCCTCTATCTTCAGCCCCCTTATCTTCACAAGATAATAGATGAGCCGCAACGTCTCTATATCATCGGGAGTGTAATACCTTAGATTTTTAGGACTACGGTAAGGCTGCACTTCGGGAAACTCACTTTCCCAAAATCTCAAAGTCGTTTGCGAGACACCGATCAATTCCGCAGCATCCTTAATCTTATAATATTTCTTTGTTAAATCAGAAGGAGCCATACCTATAGCAATTTGCAATTAGCAATTAGTAATTAGCAATTGATTATCCGCAAATTACTAATTAAATTAAGCTAATTGATTCCAATAAACCATAAACCCTAAACTCCACCCCAAAATCTTTTCCAAAAAACCAATGCGTAGCCGGTTTGTCAAAGGTGTCCTTTAACCCTTTAACCCTCAACTTTCGCTTTGCGAAAGTTGAATCTCAATCCATCACATGACCTGCATTATCAGCAAGCTGAATCATATCTGCATATTCCTGCGGCGTGAGATCCATGAAATAATAATTCACAGGGTTCTGCGGTTCACCTTTAAAACGCACTTCATAATGAAGGTGTGGACCGGTGGATTTCCCTGTAGACCCTACTCGTCCGATCAATTGCCCGCGTTTCACCTTATCACCCTCTTTGACCAGAATTTCACTTAAATGGGCATATTTGCTCAGATAATTATATCCATGGTCAATGTCAATACAATTGCCATATCCCACCTCTCTCCTTGCAGTCTGAATCTCACCGTCAGCCGTAGCGAAAACAGGAGTGCCTGTAGCTGCTGCAAAGTCAAGACCCTCATGAAATTTAGAAGAGCCATAAATCGGATCACGCCGATAGCCATAGCCGGAAGACATGGTGAAATCTTTTACATGTATGGGTAGCACAGAAGGTATATGAGCCAATTTATCTTGCTGCTGTCCAACCGATACCCTCAACTGGTCAAAGCTCTGGACCTGAGCAAACAGCTGTCGTTCCAGAAGATCCATCCTTCTTGTCACTTCTGTCACAAGATTGGCATCCGACATCTTCTGAAGTTCCCTGTATCGCTCCTCGTTGTCCAGCCCGGCATGACGCTGCGTCTGACTCATAGGATCCATTTGCATCATCACTCTATAAAAATTGTCATCACGGTCTCGGATATGATCCATCACTTTCAGTGAGTTGTCAAGACGCCGGTTTAAAATGCCGTATTGGGCACGCAACTGCGCATTTTCAGCACGAAGATTCTCTTCTGTCGGGGAATCAAAACAATAGAAAACCACAAAAAACATAACAACAGCGAGCAATACGGCTATTGTCCAGGTTTTGCCCCAGGCAGCCATACGCATCTTCATCGAAGGATAGATCCTTTCGAAGTTATCTGTTTCCGGATTATACCTGTAATATATGTTTTTCGACAATTTCTTTCTTATTAATGACGTTGATTATCGCGGATGTAGTTGCAAAATTAGTATATTTTGAATAATTTTGCAACCTAAATTACTGCAAGTAAAATTTCTTTAAGATGACATCTAACGAAATCAGAGAATCGTTTAAGTCTTTTTTTCGTGAAAGAGGACACCAGATTGTGCCTTCGGCACCTATGGTAATAAAAGATGACCCGACACTCATGTTTACGAATGCCGGCATGAATCAATTCAAAGACATTATTCTCGGCAACCGTCCTGCAGCCCACAAACGCGTGGCTGACAGCCAGAAATGTCTTCGCGTCTCCGGCAAGCACAACGACCTTGAAGAAGTGGGACACGACACTTACCACCATACAATGTTCGAAATGCTCGGCAACTGGTCATTTGGCGACTATTTCAAAAAGGAGGCAATCGACTGGGCTTGGGAATACCTTGTAGACGTTCTCAAACTTGACAAAAACCGTCTCTACGCAACCGTTTTCGAAGGTTATGCCCCAGAAGGTCTCGAACGCGACAACGAGGCTGCCGGATATTGGGAACAACATCTTCCAGCTTCTCATATTATCAATGGCAACCGTCATGATAATTTCTGGGAAATGGGCGACACAGGTCCTTGCGGTCCCTGTAGCGAAATCCACATCGACCTCCGTTCTGATGAAGAACGTGCGGCTGTCGACGGCGCGACTCTTGTTAACAAAGACAATCCTCAGGTAATCGAAATCTGGAACCTCGTCTTCATGCAATATAACCGTAAGGCTGACGGCTCTCTCGAACCTCTTCCTGCCAAGGTTATAGATACCGGCATGGGCTTCGAGCGCTTGTGCATGGCTCTACAAGGCAAGAAATCAAACTATGATACAGACGTCTTCACTCCGATCATATCGGTTATATCTGATATCACAGGCTTAAAGTATGGTGAGGATGAGAAAGTCGACGTTGCCATGCGCGTAGTTGCCGACCATCTTCGCACAATCTCCTTCTCTATAGCTGATTCCCAGCTCCCCTCCAATGCCAAGGCAGGTTATGTGATACGCAGAATCCTGCGCCGTGCAGTCCGCTACGCATATACATTCCTTGGCAGGAAAGAGGCTTTCCTCTATCTCCTGGTAGATAGGCTCGTTGAGCAGATGGGCGACAGCTATCCTGAACTCAAGGCTCAGAAAGACCTTATAAAGAAAGTTATCAAAGAAGAGGAGGAATCTTTCCTCCGCACACTTGACAACGGCATCAAGCTTCTCGATTCTCTCATGGAGAAAGCAAAGGCTGAAGGGAAAACTGTCATCTCCGGAAAAGATGCATTCGTGCTTTACGACACCTACGGATTCCCTCTCGACCTAACCGAACTTATACTTCGTGAAAACGGCATGACTCTCGACCAAAAGGAATTCGACGATGAGATGCTCAAGCAGAAAACCCGCGCACGCAATGCCGCTGCAATGGAGACAGGCGACTGGACTGTTGTCAACGATGGCGAACAGGTATTTGTAGGTTATGACGAAATATCCACTCCTACCCGCATTCTCCGATATCGTAAGGTGAAACAGAAGGGTAAGGAATTCTATCAGATTATTCTTTCCAAAACTCCTTTTTATGCCGAGATGGGTGGTCAGGTAGGCGACCGCGGTGTGCTTATCTCCACATCCGGTTCTGGCGAGGTGATCGAGATTTTCGACACCAAGAAAGAAAACAACATCGGAGTGCATCTCTCCCACAAGCTTCCTACAGACCCGTCGGAAGAATTCAACGCGCAGATCGATGTGGCAGCACGCCAGGCTACTTCAGCCAACCACTCCGCAACCCACCTTCTTCATGAGGCTTTGAGAGAAGTGCTTGGCAAACATGTGGAGCAGAAAGGTTCATACGTATCTCCCGAATCTCTTCGTTTTGACTTCTCGCACTTCCAGAAAGTCACTCCGGAAGAATTGAGAAAAGTTGAGCATATCGTCAACAGCCGCATCCGTAAGGCTATGCCTCTTGAAGAGGCTCGCGAAATGCCGATTGACGAGGCACGAAAGCTCGGAGCCATGGCTCTGTTCGGAGAGAAATATGGAGACAAGGTCCGCGTCGTTAAATACGGTTCTTCTGTTGAACTCTGCGGAGGTACCCACGTGGCTAACACCGGCAACATTGGTATGGTAAGGATCGTATCGGAAAGCTCTATCGCCGCCGGCATACGTCGTATCGAGGCTGTCACGGCAGGAGGTGTTGAAAACATGCTCGACACGCTGCAAGACACAATGACCGATATATCTTCGTTCCTTGGCAACGCATCAAATATCAAGGTGGCTATTGAAAAGGCTATCAAAGAAAACTCCGACCTTCGCAAGCAGGTTGAAGACTATATGGAAGAACGCACACGCAATCTCGCAAGCGATCTTCTTGACCGTGCTTCTGTCAAAAACGGAATCAAGGTCTGTCTCCTGAAAGGTCCGAGACTTCCTGAAGTTGTGAAAAACGTGGCGTTTACAATCCGAAAGAACTCACCGGAACATACAGTATTTATCGGAGCCACCCTCAATGCCGACAAACCTATGCTGACCCTTATGCTTACCGACGACATCGTCAAAGAAGGATACAATGCTTCAAATGTAGTTCGTGAGGCTGCAAAACTTATAAAAGGTGGCGGCGGTGGTCAGCCCTTCTTCGCTCAGGCAGGTGGTAAAGACATGGATGGTCTGTCGGCAGCAACAGACAAAATCTTTGACCTTCTCAATCTTTAAAGTATTATAGTTTATGGTTGAGGGGTTAGAGTTTAGAGTTTATGGTTTAAGAATAATTTGAAACAGGCATCCGCCTTAATGTAGGGACGCGATACATCGCGTCCGCAACGATACATCGCGTCCGCAACGTCCATCCCATAAAACATAAACTGACAAGAAAGCCGTGGCAAAAAATGTAGCTGCGGCTTTTTTATTGTAACATTTTTCGCTTTTAAAGGTCTATTTTTTAGAATTGAAATTATTAACACAAAATTTCATTATTTTTGCAAATGAAATTTAGCGCATTTCGCAAGCGAATGCTAAGATTAAAAGGTTATGAATAAAATTTTTAAATCTCTTCTCTCCGGTGCCCTCATATTTTCCGCATCGACATTGCCGGCTTTTGCAGACAATTTTGTCGTTGTAAATAAACAGGCGAAGGTGTTCGATACGCCAAATACAACCGGGTATGTCACTCTCAATTCCAAAAACGAAGAAGTGATTCTTACTCCTGGAATGGTGTTCAAATCTCTTGAATCCAACAATGGATGGCATGTGATAGAATATTCTCCCGGGCTCAGAGGCTATCTGTCTGAACTTATGGTATCTTCTAAAAACAAGCTCCCGAATGCCGGGGTCTACAAGATTTCAAATTTCCAAAGTCGTCAATTAAACGCATCATGCGAAAATAACGTCTGGAAAGCCTCTGTTGACGGAAAAAATTTCACCGGAAAAGTATTCGGAAATGCTGTAGTTTTCTTTGCGGAAAACGGTCAACCGGCATACTCTCTCGTGGATTTCGGTAAAGGGCCGGTGGCATTTTCCTATGACAACTCAATCACCAAGTTCTTCTAAAAGAACCTATTTGAAGAAGTATTGACCTTTCTTACCCGTAATTTTACCATACTCCACAGCATGGCGCGGGCAACTGTGATAACAGGCAAGACAAGAGCAACACTTATCTCCCCATTTGGGCACACCCTCTGTCATTACGACGTTGTTCAACGGACAACTTCCCACACATATTCCACATCCCACACAGGCGGATGTGGAATGCCATTTTTTCGGGAAGATGCCCCATTTTTTGAAAAGCGGGTAAACCAATTTTGTTTTTATGCCGGGAATTCCACCCCTTACAACATCTATTACCCGGCGATGCTGAACTATTCCTTGGCTTATCTCTTTTAAGCGTGCAGGGGCGTCTGCCAATTTCTTTTGCTCCAATTCTTTGGAATCAACATCAAATCCCGGCAGGAGCACATAATTGTTTGGCATTATCACGCTCCATATAGATTCCGCTTTTATACCTTTCTTCTTTAAAACCTTCTCAAACATCTCAGGAGCCAACGCAACCTCGTCACCACATGTCATGACACACCACGCCGGTATTTGCGCTGTCCTTACCTCATTCCAGAATTTTTCAGGTAGATTAGCCACAAAATCCAATACAAGCGGCGGCACACCCCATGAATACACGGGGAACACAAATCCGATGGATTCTCCCACAAGAATCTCATCAATAGGATCAGTATCGGGAATAAACCGAAGAGATTCATTGAGTGATTTTGAAAGATAATTGGCAGCAAAACGTGAGTTGCCTGTCCCTGAGAAATAGTATATCATTATTGTTTTGGTCTTTGGTTGCTGGTCTTTGGTCGTGGGTTTATGGTTTATAGGATATGGTTTAAAAGCTATTTGAAGCCACACAAGATTCTTAAACTATAAACCAAAGACCATACCACTAATCAATTAGCAATTATTAATTTGTAATTAGTAATTAATCTTATCGAATTACTAATTACTAATTGCGAATTACTAATTAATTTGCAGTGAATATCTTAAAAATAAGTTCTTTAAGCAGTTCATACTCATTCTGGGTAGAACCTATTCCTTTGCTTTGGGCATCATATTCCCGTATGGCATGAATGGCACCGAGAGCCATTTTGGCATTATAATATTGCAAGCCGTCACGATAATCTTTGAGTGCATATGCAGACTTAAGCTCGAGAGCCGACATCAATGATGCATCGCTCTTATCGCGCGTCACTGTGGCAATGAATAATTTAGAAAAATAGCTGAAAAGAGTGGCGACAATCATCACACCGGGATTCTGCTTGGGATTTTTTGAAAAATAATCCACTATCATCATCGATTTGGGATAGTCTTTTCGTGAAAGAGCCTTGACCAACTCAAATGTGTTGAAATCTTTAGAGATGCCAATGTTCTTCTCTATCAACTCCGGAGTGATCCTTTTTATATCATTTCCTACAGCAACGATCAGTTTATCGATTTCGCCAAACAGTTTACTGAGAGGATTTCCAATATAATCGCAGAGCAACGAGATTGCCTTATCATCTATCCCAACTCCTTTTGAGGCACAATAATCCATTATAGGACCGGCAAGCTGATAATCGCGCAATTTATCACTTCTGAAGACCACACACTCCGCTTCTTTCGCCATCTTAAGCAGCTGTGAAGTAGCAGAAAGGGCATCCCCTTTATAGACTACAACAAGAACAGTGGTCTGATTAGGGCGTGCAACATATGAGGCAAGCTTGTCGAGCTGTGATTTGGCATTAGCCATCGTCTGCGCCTCTTTAAGGACCACGAGCTGACGCTCTGCCATCACAGGATATTGCTGGGCACTGGCAATCACGCTCCCAATGTCGGAATCAGCCCCATAATAAACTATGGAATTGAAATCACGGTCATCCTCACTGACCACATTATTCTCCAAAGCACGAGTAAGTTCATCTATATAATATGCCTCCTCACCCATCAGGATATATACGGGCGAGAACTGGTGTTTCTTTATAGAGGTCATCACCTCCCTAAAAGAGGGACCGGTAGATTTCTTTGCCATAGAGATGCTTTAATGCGAAACATCTGTGCCTCGCAATTCCGAATTGCAAATATAATAAATTTTCCCGACAAAATATAGTTTATGGTTTATAGTTTATGGATCAATGGTAGGGACGCGATACATCGCGTCCGCAAATTGCGATCCATCTGCCATCCGCCCTCTAACAACAAAAAACAACAAATCCTGATTGATGTACTCACTTCGTTCCCACATCAAAAAACTATTCCCAAAATCAGAAAAAACATTATCCTCGCAATTGCGAAACAGCCATTTCCGAAACGACCATTTCGGAAATGACCGTTTCGATAAATCCCAAACTATAATTTTATGAAATTCTTCGATCGCAAAAATGAAATTACGGAATTTTGATGCGAACGAAGTGAGCACATCAAAAGATAATGGCAAAGACAAAAAATAGCCCAAGACTTTCGATCTTGGGCTATTTTTAATTAAGTCTGACTGATCAGAACTTGAAACCAAGTTTAATGGTCGGTGCAGCCAATATTGAGAAATTGTGGCTGTCTGCCTGCAGTGAGGCAAGACCCTCCTGAGGACGATAGGTTGTCATATTGTAGGTGTATTGGAACGCCTCTACTGAAACGCCTACATACATCGCGGGAAGTACGTAGTAGTCTACACCACAAATAATGCCACCTCTAAGATTCCATGTTTCGCCAACCGACTTACCCATGGAAGTCCATTCGTCATATTTCTGTTCGTTGAGAGCGTAGGAGAAACCGGCACGGATACCTGTGTAGCACATGAGGTTTTCAACTCCCGAGATACCGAAGTAGCGGTCAACACCTGTATACACCTGATAAGTGCAGGAATACTGGCTTGCTACAGCGCGGTAGTTGGGGATCTCCCCCAAGGTGTCGTCACCCGGAGTAAATTCGTCGATAGTGCCTGGAAGATCGGCATAACCGGGATTGTGGGTGAAGTTCAGTCCGCCTCCCAAATTAAGTTTCCATTTGTCAGAGAAGAAGTAACCTCCCTCTATTCCGACCATGAGTTTTTTATCGCTCCAGAGGCTTGTCAGAGCTGATGCCTCATAGTTGGAAAGGTTGCCCGGTTGGGCAGTGACATTTGTAAAACTGTTATATCCTACCGTAGCCGCCACAGTGAAATCACCCTTTTGGGGAGTGTTGTCGCTCTGCTGAGCGACTGCGGTAAGAGACATCATGGGTAGAACGGCTGAAATTAAAAGCTTATATAGTTTCATGTCTTTACTTTTAAATTGTTTGCCGTTACTATTGGACTAATTATTCAGCAGGAGTTTCCTCCTCCATTGCAGCATCAAGATCAGCCTTAGCGAGATCGTATTTTTTCTGAAGAATCTCGATATTAGCCTTCTCATTCTCAATTGTGTTTTCAAGAGATGAAATTGCCTTCTCTACCTCAACATTATCATTCTTCAGAGCTTTTTCCCAGTCAGCAATATTATTCTGATATTGAGCAATCAACCTCTCATTATTTTCGATTTCGCGCTCATAGTTGCTGATTGTATTTTCAATATTGTTACCGTTTGAATCGCTTGACGTGATCTGAGTAAGTGCATTGTATTCGGCATCTTTCTGATCATATGCGCTTTCAGCAAGATCCTCATCCTTTTCCGCATTTGCTACGGCAAGATTAGCCTCGTTAAGAGCCTTCAAATTTGCAGCGTTGCCGACAACTCCATTATTAAGAACTTCAGCATTTGCACTGAGGTCAGCTATAAGTTCCTTATTCTGTGCCACTTCATATTCAGCCTCGTTCTTATTTTTCAAAGCTTGAGTAGCTCTTACCTTTGCATTGTTCAATGCAGTTTCTTTTTCATAAGGATACCCTGCTTCAATATAAGCATCATACGCTTCATCATTTTTAGTTGCAGCCGCCTCAGCTGCATCCTGTGCATCCTTAAGTGCTTTCTTCTGTGCATCAGTAGCCTTTTCGCCAGCTTCATCAATCACCTTTTGAGCTGCATCTACAGCCTTATTAGCATCTTGCAAAGCCTGATTTGCTTCAGTGTAAGCCTTTTCTGCTGCTACTGACTTATCATATGCAGCCTGTGCTTCAGCCTGTGCTTTCACAGCTTCATCATAATTCTCAGCAGCGTTTTCAAGCCAAGATTCAGTGCTCTTTTGACTCTCTTGTACTGCAGCAATGAATTTTGCCACACTACCTGATACGAGATCATAGTAGGACGAGTAGACATCATAAGGAATCTTTGCAACTGATACTACACCATTTTCACTCGGATAGCTAACAAGATTATATTCAATCCATTCCTGATCTGGTTCTGCATCTGAGAATAGAGGAATATATGATTCTTCTACTACTGTTTCTTCATAATATCCTGTATAGTCATTATATAACCATTTTGTAACAGGAACATACGCGCAATACTTTCCACGTGCCTCCTGAGGAACTCCATAAACTCCCTCTCCAATCCATTTTACTTGTACACTTCCGAAAGTTTTAATTTCATATTTGCTATTAGGAAGCAACTCTTTAGCTGCTTTCATATAATCAGAATTGTTCAAAGTATTCTGAGCAAGCGTCTGAGTATTTGTTGCCTCTACGACCTTCTGAGTAGCTGCCTTCTTGTCCTTTTCAAGAGCGAGTTTCTCTTGATATGCTTTATCAATAACTTCCTGAGCTTCCTCTCTGGTATAACTCTTCCAGGTATCAATGTAAGCCTGCATATCAAGATTCTCTTTCTGCCACTTGTTTATCTGCTTATTTGCCTGAGCTATCTGGAACTGATACCCTTCCGCACCTGACAATAAGCCGGCTTTCAATCTTGCAAGCTCAATTTGATCTTGTGCAAGCGTTTTCTGAGCCTCAAACAGAGCATCCTGCGCATTCTTGTATGCATTGAGAAGATTAGTCAACTTAGCTTTGACCACTCTATCATTATTCTGGATTGCAGTTTCGTATGCAGTTTGAGCATTGAGTAATTCAGTTTTCTGTTGTAGAAGAGCGATTTCAAGTTCACCAGCAAGCTTCTGAAGTTCATTAGCTGCTCTTTGCTTTGCAACTTCAGCTTCTGCTATTGCTTTTTCTGCATTAGCCTTAGCTTGTTCAGTCTGAGCTGCCTGATAATCAGCCATTGCCTGCTGATAAGCTGCCTGTGCCTCAAAGTAAGCTGCCTGAGCCTCTTTTGCTTTTGCCTCTGCGTTAGCTGCAATCAAAGCTGCCTGAGCATTAGCGTTTTCCACGGCGGCAAGTGCCTTCAATTGTTCTGCCTTCGCCTCACGAATGTTAGTCACCGAGGGTGACTCGTTGTTGTCCACGCAGCTACCAAAGCCAAGTATGCCTACAAGGGCTGCGCCAAATAAGAATTTCTTATTCATACGGAAAAAAGTTAATTAAAAAACAAGTATTATTTAACACTAAAAATATTCAAATTTTAAGGCATTTATCAAAGTGTCTCTTAGCAAGAGAGACTTAATGCTGCAAAGGTAATCATTATTTGCAATATTCCAATAAAATTTATTAAATAATTTTGAATTTATTTTAATTTTATATATAAGTATCAGATAATCAATTTTATAATTATGTAAAAATTTTCCTTTAAGCTGAAAATTTATCATGGATTACTATATTTACCAATTCTTTAGATAAGTACAATTGATTGATATTTAGCAGATAATAATAATTAAGGAAGAGCGTGATTTAAATGCTTTCAAACATATGTAAAAAATAGTAAATAATGTCATTTTGCAGATAGAAGTCAATTTTTGGTTAACCTGTAAGCTTATGTATTATTGCAAATCAATCTTTTATATAGCATTAAGTCTCTCTTGCTAAGAGATACTTAATTTTTTGTAACAATTTTAGAGTATAACACAATCATCATCTGACTAATACCATTTTTCAGCCCAAATTAAAACATACGTTATAAATTATAGGTAGCATTGTATGGACACCGCGGACGCGATATATCGCGTTCCTACCTTAATCAACTGTTCTGCGACCGCAAAAAAAATAACCCTTGAAACGATACAAGAATATCGCCGTGGCTATCGCGCTTGCAATAGCAGCCCAAGGTATCTCCCCATCAGAAGCTATCCCGAATGAATCTATCCCTAAACCTTTACTTCCTTCAACGACAGCCTCCCCCTCCAAAGCATTCCCTAACGTATGCGACGTGGCTACGACAACAGAATTATTCAATGCATGCGCAAATATAGGCAACCACAGAGATTTTGACCATACATATAAATACCCGAACATGGCTCCCATCAACAATCTCGGCAAGAAACCGAAAAATTGAAAATGAACGGCACTAAATATAAAAGCCGCCCCCCAAATGGCAAGCCATTCACTCATGCGTGATTGAGAGAAAACTTTCTGCAAGGCACCCCGGAAAAACAGTTCCTCCGAGAAACCTGTCAGCAATCCCACTACACCGATCGTAGCAAGCATCCCTCCGATCCCGGTAAATGAAAGTATCTTATTTGTAGTGTCGCCGGCTGCATCTTCCATCTCCCTGAGACTCGCCTCTATCCCGCTCGCCCAATCAGGCAGGTGGATTGACGCATTCCAAGCAATCAGCTGATTCATTGCAGGGAGCACAAGCACATATAATATAAGGACTCCAATAATTGATTTCAACCGGAGTGGAGTTGCAAGTCCAAGCCATTCCACAGGCTTCCTTGACGCAAAAATCCCGCAAAACATCGCCGGCAGACAGAAGGCAAGGACACATTGAATAGCCGACGACATAAGCAACGCATTCCTCTCCCCTATGCTCTCACATTTAGACAGCAAAAGAAAAATGACACTTGCCAGGCTTAGCAACACACAAAATGAAACGAACAACACCATCAGGCGAAGTCCGGTATTCTCTCTTATACTCCTGTTAAAATCAGACATCGAATTTCTTTCTTCTGAACACAAAGTTTCGACCAAGATATTTTTCACGCACCACAGGATTCTCCGCAAGCTGCTCGCTTGTACCCTGAAACAGGATCTTACCTTCAAATAGCAGGTAGGCGCGGTCTGTGATACTCAGTGTCTCCGGAGCGTTGTGGTCGGTTATAAGGATACCTATATTTTTAGATTTAAGTTTATAGACAATCTCCTGAATATCCTCTACCGCAATCGGGTCTACACCGGCAAACGGCTCATCAAGCATTATGAATTTCGGATTGATGGCGAGACAGCGTGCAATCTCCGTGCGTCGGCGTTCACCGCCCGACAGCTGGTCACCCAAATTCTTCCTCACCTTCCCGAGACGGAATTCAGCTATCAGACTTTCCAATTTCTCTTTCTGATACTCTTCTGTTGTCGGGGTCATCTCAAGCACGGCACGGATATTGTCTTCCACGCTCAGTTTACGGAACACTGACGCCTCCTGCGCAAGATACCCGATACCAAGCTGGGCTCGTTTATAGACCGGATAACCGGTAATGTCGACATTATTCAGAAAAATTCTTCCTTCATTCGGAGAGATAAGACCGGTGGTCATGTAGAATGTAGTGGTCTTTCCGGCTCCGTTAGGACCTAAAAGCCCCACAATCTCACCCTGACGGACATTTATCGACACATGGTTTGCCACCGTCCGCTTTCCATATTTCTTGACAAGATTATCTGTCTGAAGGATGCCTGCCTCCGGTTCTTCGATGTTTACCACTTCCGAGGCAACCATTCCATCCTCCTTCTCAGTCACCTCTTCCGTGATTTCTTTCTCAAGCATGTCGGGCTCGGAAGCGGTCTCCATCTCCTTTGCCACTTTCTCCTCCTCCGGAGTTAGAGTATCTTTCCCTTTCTTTTTGAATGAAAATATCTTCATCTGCAATAATTTATTGAAGTCACTTCGCTTCAGCCGGAAGCAAGGAACGTATATAATCGGTGAGCAGCTTGATAGCCACATTATTGTTGCCACCCTGAGGCACTATAAGATCGGCATAGCGTTTCGACGGCTCGATATACAGTTCATGCATCGGTTTCAACATCTCCCTATATCTGTCGATCACCATCTGCGGTGTGCGGTTGCGTTCCACACAGTCTCTTAAAATCACTCTGATCAACCTTTCGTCGGCATCGGCATCTACAAAAACCTTGACATCCATCTTGTCGCGGAGCTCCTTGTCTGTCAATACAAGGATACCTTCCACCACCACCACTTCACGCGGCCTGACAGTCACTGTCTCTTTCAAACGTGAGCATGTGATAAAGTCATACGTCGGCATTTCTATGGTCTCCCCGTTTTTCAGCGCGTTAAGATGTCGACACAAGAGAGTCCATTCAATTGACGCAGGTTCGTCATAGTTCATCTTCAGTCTCTCCTCAAGAGGGATGTGAGCATTATCCTTATAATAAGAATCCTGCGGAAGCACAGCCACTTCGTCTTTAGGAAGCGACTCTATGATTTTTCTGACAACTGTTGTCTTGCCGGAACCAGTCCCTCCGGCTATGCCGATCACCAACATGATAAATCTGATTTAGTTCTTTAGTCTTTGGTCTTGGGTTGTTGGTCTTTGGTTGTTGATGCATATTGCGGACGCGATGTATCGCGTCCCTACATCGGGTTGGATGTCTGATTCAAATTATACTTAAACCATAAACTCTAAACCATAAACCCTCTCTTCACCCACAAAATTACGAAAAAAACATCAACACACCAAACTTTCACCCTGCGACTGAGTGTTTATAAAGAAGTCATTTAAACTTTTTCTTTTTATGGTAAAATGCCACAAGAAATTCAATCTCCGCAAAAAAGTTTAAATGACTTCAATGACCGGTTAATAAAGTTATCAGAATGACTGAATAATTCTTCACTTTTTCTTATCCGGGTTCATTTATGATAATTTTTATTAATTTTGCAGTCTAAAAGGATTTTCATTTCCTCTTTCTTCTCTCCGGAAAATATAAATTTAAACTATGATTGTTTCTTCTATTGCTTCATTCGGACGCTATTGCCTCTTTATGGGTCAGGTGTTCAGGAAGCCTGAAAAATGGAAAGTGTTTTTCCAACGTCTTGTCTTGGAAATAAGCAAACTCGGGGTAGACTCCATACCTCTTGTCATAATCATATCTCTCTTTATCGGTGCCGTAATCACCATACAGATGGTTATCAACACTGTTTCTCCTCTTATTCCATCTTACTCCACCGGTCTTGCCACACGAGAAATCCTTCTGCTTGAATTCTCTTCTTCTATCATGAGTCTTATTCTCGCCGGAAAAGTGGGGAGTAATATAGCCTCCGAGATTGGAACCATGAGAGTGACCGAACAGATAGACGCTATCGACATCATGGGCATCAATTCCGCCAATTTCATAGTTATGCCCAAAATTGTCGGATTCGTTTTGTTTGTGCCCGTGCTCTGTGTGCTATCAATGTTCATGGGTCTCCTCGGTGGATGGTTCATTTCAGAATTCACCTCAATGATATCTGTTGAGAACTATGTGTTCGGCATACAGTCATTCTTTAATGAATGGTATGTATGGTATGGCATAATCAAGACTTTGGTGTTTGCCTTTATTATTTCAAGCGTGGCTGCATATTACGGCTATTTTGTAAAAGGAGGTTCTCTCGAAGTGGGTCAGGCAAGTACAAATGCTGTGGTATCCAGCTCAATTTTAATCCTTCTCGCAGACGTGATCCTCACCAAAGTACTTCTCCAGTAATCGAGTCGCAAATTTATGGTTTAGGGTTTATAGTTTAGGGTTTAAGAATAAACTGTCATCCTAAAACCTAAACATAAAACATAAAACAAACAACATAAAACCCTAAACTCTCAACCATAAACCCACATCTCACAACTCAAAAACAATGATTGAAGCTAAAAATATATCGAAATGGTTTGACGGACAAAGAATCCTCTATGACATATCAGCCACTTTCGACACCGGCAAAACAAACCTCATAATCGGACAAAGCGGCTCGGGAAAGACTGTATTCATGAAATGTCTTATCGGGCTATTAACTCCCGAAGAAGGTGCTATATTATACGACGGACGCAAATTTCGTGAGATGTCGGAACAGCAGAAAAGGGCTTTGAGAACTGAAATCGGTGTTCTTTTCCAAGGTTCCGCACTGTTCGACAACGAAACCGTACTCGGAAATGTAATGTTCCCGCTTAAGATGTTCAGTCCGATGAGTCACGAGGAACAACTTGAAAGGGCACATTTCTGTATAAAGCGTGTTGGACTTACCAATGCAGACGACAAATATCCTTCCGAAATTTCGGGTGGTATGCAGAAACGTGTCGCTATTGCACGAGCAATAGCTCTAAACCCGAAATATCTTTTCTGCGACGAACCGAACTCCGGTCTTGATCCCCGCACATCAATCCTTATTGACGAATTGCTGAGCGACATCACTCATGAATATGGAATCACAACCATTATCAACACCCACGATATGAACTCCGTGTTGGGAATCGGAGAGAAAATCGTTTTTATCAATAAAGGTCATTGCGATTGGATAGGGACCGACAAGACAATATTCAGAAGCAAAAGTCAATCTCTCAACGACTTCGTATTCGCTTCAAAGCTCTTCCAGGAGGTGAAGAAATTCCTTGAGAGAGAATACGAAGCCGAAGAAGATGTCTGAGTATAGTTGAGGGTTGTGAGTTGAAGGTTGAGGGTTGTGAGCTGAGAGTTGTATGATGACCGATTATTCTTAAACCCTAAACTCTAAACCATAAACCATAAACCCTAAACTAACCACATATAAGGCGTAATAAAATATCTGAAGTCAATCCCGGGATAATTTTCTCGGGATTAATTTCATCCAAAACTTGCAAAAGACTTTCTTTGTCGCAACGCTTCCCTTCAAATGGACGGCATAAAAGCGTTTCCACGTCGGCATTCATAAAGAAGTCTCCTGATATATTGAAGTTATGTATTTCATTGCCACTTCTGTCTAAGCTATACTCAATACAGAATTCACCAAGACCTTTTATCACCTCTCTTCTTGTAACAAGCTTGGAAGAATCCTTTAAGGCACTCCCTTTTTGAGACACAATACGCAAGTATGAAGGGTCATAATATCCCTTTTCTATTTCCTCTATCTCATGAAGATCTTCCTCTGTTAGGGTGTAGGGATTGTCATCTGTGATTCCCTGTATCATAAACTTCTCAAATTCTTCCGGAGTCAGCGCTATTCCCTCATTCTTCAGGCAAGTCACCCTCATGGGAACTGATTTCACGCCTTTTGATTCAAGCTTAGCCTTGGATGGGGTTATAGCATTCAGCAGACAAACAGGATCGAAATCATAGAGCATTGTTCCGTGGGCAATGCTTCGTCCGGGCATGTGATAAAAAGCATTCCCTGAAACTTTTTTCTCTCCGATCAAAATATCGTTACGTCCTGAAGCAATTGCGTCAAATCCTAACTTTTGCAACTGTTCCGCTATCATTGATGTGTAGCGAGCAAACACTTCTGTCACTTTATCACTGTCTGTGATAAATGAGAACATGAAATTTTGCATATCCGCATACACACATCCTCCTCCGCTCTTACGTCTGACTACATCCACGCCATGCTGACGACAATAGTCTAAATTAACTTCTTTATCAATTTCCTGATTACGCCCGCATATCACTGTCGGGTTTACCCTCCATGAAAAAAAATAATCTCCAGCAGGCATGTGTTTTGCCACCCATTCCTCAATTGAGAGATAGAAAGGGAGTCTACGTGGATCATTCTTATGATTTTCCGGTATTTTTATATGTCTCATATTGTTGGTCTTTCGTTGTTAATCGCATGTTGGTCGTTGGTCTCTGGTCGTTGGTCGTTGGTCTATAGTCGCCGGTTTCAAATTATTCTTAAACTCTAAACCATAAACTCTAAACCATAAACTCTAAACCATAAACCTTAACCGCCAAACAAAGTTAAATAAATTATCATATCTCTCAAAATATGTTGTGACAAACTTTATCGGAATATTGTATTTTTATCTTTTTGTCAAAAAAATATTAAAATTTTACGCATTTGTAATAATTACGCCTATAATATATTAGGATTTTTCCGAAACCTTTTGTAATTTTGCCCAAAATAAAACTAACCCACGACTAATCTATACAAACCATCGTGAAACTTAAATCTTAATTACAAACTAAAACCTTATGAAAAAGTACTATCTCACACTTGGGTTAATCCTGTGTGCCTTAGTGGCGTATGCTGCTGATGGAGTCAACTGGTCGTTTAAGCTCATTGGCGACAACACCATGAACCCGGCTATTGAAGCAACGGCAAACATAGAACCGGGGTACCATCTCTTTTCTATTGACAACCCGGAAGGGGGGTCTTCTCCTCTCGAGTTTTTCTTCGACCTCAAAGGGTGCGAGCTCGACGGAAAACCTGTTGCTAACAAAGCCTACACCAAAGAATTTGACGAAATTTTTGAAGTAGACCAGCATTTCTACACCGGCAAAGTGGTGTTTACTCAGAAACTGAAACCTACTGATAAAACATTCTCCGTTAATCTTGAACTTAAAGGACAGACCTGCAACGATTCCGGCTGCATACCCGTATTCGCTTCACACTCATTCAGCGGTAAAGCTCCCGTCACTGCGAAAGCTGAAACAGCTGCCGCAGAAAAGGAAACAGCTGCAACTGCCAAAGAGGAAGTTAAGGATGGTGCAACTGCACTCGCAGAAATGACTGATTCTCTTCAGGCTTCCGAACCATTCATGACTCCTGTCGCTAATTTGAGCAACATACAATCCACTAATGAATCTTGGTGGGACAATGTTGAGGCAGAGCTTCAGGTATTTTCCGACAGCCCTTCTCAGCAAGGACGTTCACTCCTATATATATTCATTGCCGGATTTATCGGAGGTCTAATCGCCTTGGTAACCCCGTGTGTTTGGCCAATGATCCCTATGACTGTCAGCTTCTTCCTCAAGCAGAATAAGAGCAAGAAAAAATCGGTTATGACAGCTTCAATCTATGGTCTTTCGATTATCGTGATTTATGTGGGGCTCGGATTGATTGTGACGGCTCTTTTCGGAGCGTCTGCACTTAATGAACTTGCCACAAGCGCTGTTTTCAATATTATCTTCTTCCTCCTCCTGGTAGTGTTTGCCATATCATTCATGGGTGGATTTGAACTTACTCTTCCCTCTTCATGGACAAACAAAATGGACTCTAAGGTAGACTCCACAACAGGCTACCTCAGCATTTTCTTTATGGCTTTCACTCTGGTGCTTGTTTCTTTCTCATGCACAGGTCCTATTATCGGTACTCTCCTCGTTGAAGCCGCCGCCACTTCAAACTTTATCTCACCCGCAGTCGGAATGTTTGGTTTCGCACTTGCTCTCGCTCTTCCGTTCTCTATCTTTGCAATGTTCCCAACCATGCTCAAATCAATGCCAAAGAGCGGTGGCTGGATGAACACCGTGAAAGTTGTGCTCGGCTTCCTTGAGCTTGCCCTTGCACTGAAATTCCTCTCCGTTGCTGACCTTGCTTACGGATGGAGAATTCTCGACCGTGAAGTCTTCGTATCCCTTTGGATAGTTATTTTCGCTCTTCTCGGAATATATCTTCTCGGCAAACTCAGATTCCCGCATGATGACGAAGTTGAAAAAGTTAGCGTGACCCGCTTCATGCTTGCCTGCATCTCGTTTGCATTTGCAGTCTACATGCTCCCCGGTCTTTGGGGTGCGCCGCTAAAAAGCATCAGCGCATTCTCTCCCCCATTGTCTACTCAAGATTTCTCTCTCTACGAAGGCGACGTCCATGCTCAGGTAGACGACTTCGAGGAGGGTATGAAACTCGCTCAGCAACTCGGCAAGCCTGCCCTGATCGACTTCTCAGGATATGGATGCGTAAACTGCCGCAAGATGGAAGCTGCTGTATGGACTGATCCCGCAGTGAAAGCCTCTATTGATAACGATTTCGTCCTCATCACTCTTATGGTCGATGAAAAGAAAGCTCTTCCAGAACCAATCAAGGTGACTGAAAAAGACGGTACGGTCCGCACACTTCGCACTTACGGCGACAAATGGAGCTATCTCCAGAGATCCAAGTTCGGTGCCAACGCCCAGCCTTTCCATGTGATTGTAGACAACAATGCCAAACCTCTTGCTCCGGCATTCGTATATAAAGAAGACGTGCCCGGTTATATCAGCTTCCTCAACCAGGGAATTGAAAACTACAACAAAGCGAAGTAGAGTTGTGAGTTGTGAGTTTTAAGTTGTAAGTTTTAAGTTGTAAGTCGAGATTGATCCTGATTAATCAGGATTAACCATGAGAAATCAGGAGAAATCGATATTAATCCCGATTCCTACAATTCAAAATTCAAAATTCAAAAAAAGTCCCCGTCTCATTTAATACAGACGGGGATTTTTGCGTTTATTAGTCATGAAAACATTTAAACATATTTACACCCTATTTTTTGCCATATCTCTCCTTTTCTCCCCTGAAATAGGGGCGACTTCTCCACAATATCTCGCACTTGTGGATTCAGCCGACAATTATATAAAGAAGGAGCAGTGGATGAAAGCTGAACACACCATAATATCTGCTCTCCGTCTTGAGCCGGCAAACTTCACAAATTCATTACTTTTTTCCAATCTCGGAGTTGTCCGTACGGAACAAGGCAAATATAATGATGCCCTTGAAGCTTTCGCTCTCGGTCTTTCAATAGCTCCCGAATCGAAAGGGATCCTTAACAACCGTGCACGGACATTCATGCTCATGAACGACTACAATCGCGCAATGGCTGACCTCACGGAAAGCCTACGCATTGATTCAATTCAAGAGTGGCCTCTTCAGATGAGAGGACTCCTGCGAATTAATGCCAAAGATACCATAGGTGCAAAAAATGACTTTCTTTTGCTTACAAAAAACTTCCATAGCAATGCAAGGGCTTTTGCCGGGCTTGCTAAAATCGCGGAATGGGAAGGCAATAATGACGATGCCTTGAAATATTATAACGAGGCAATTATTATAAATGATGATCCTGAAACCCGATCAGAACGTATCTTACTGAAGATTAGAACAGACAAATACTCTGATGCCTCACAAGATATCAAAGAAAGTATCGACAGGTATCCTCAGGAGCCCGTTTTCTATCTTTTGAGAGGGTATTTACATCGTCTAAACTATCGTTATGACGAGGCTGAGGCAGATAAAAAAATTGCAATCAATAAAGGGGCTGACCCACAAATCGTTGAACAGTTTATCCCCAAAAGCCGTAAATAAATTCATATTTTTTTGGTTCCCGGATATAAAAATATTTAGTAACTTTGCACTCGCAAAATCGCCCGCATGGCTTTATTATTGCTTCATGAATTTCTTTTTCCAACATATCGAATATCTTTTGCTCCGCCACGATTGCGTTATCGTTCCGGGGCTTGGAGCGTTTATAGCCACTACCACGCCCGCTAATTTCGATATGGGAAAGGGAATGATTACGCCCCCATCGCGCGCATTTATGTTTAATCAGGCTGTGGCGCTCGATGACGGACTGCTTGCAAATTCAATAGCCAGAAAAGCAGGAATCTCTTTTGAAGACGCACGCAATGCAATCGTTCGTTGCGTTGCCAAAATAAAAGAGATAATTAATAACGATGGCTTTATAAAGATTGGTTCACTGGGTTATTTACAGCTCGGTAAAGAAAACAATCTTTTGTTCTCCCCCGCCAAGACAGGGATAGCTTCCTGTGAAGAATTAGGTTACGGCACAATAACTCTCAATCAGGAATCAGAACTTGAAAACGAAGTGTCTGACTCGAATGAAGAGCCCAATAGCGAAAGCGGTTACTATCTTTTTAAAATCAGCAAAACATTCACTCGTATCGCCGCCATGATCGCAGTGATGGCGTTTGTGGCTTTAACCGTGATTTTAAATCCGTTGCCTGCCGACAACCGTGAACAACGTGCATCAGTGGTGCCCGTAGAGAAGATTCTGCCCCCTGTGCAAGCCAAAGCGATGCCTCAGGAAGACACGCCAGACACAACAACTATTGATGAAGGGACTGTCGTAAAAGTAAATGAAACTGCTGAACAGTCTCCCATACACTATCTCATCGTAGCTACTTTCAGCAATTCAAAAGAAGCGAAAGCTTACGCAGAGAAATATTCAACGCCTGAGTTCCCTCTCACTGCAGTGGAGTCGCGCAAGATGACACGCGTATCGGTAGCCGAGTCTGATGATCGCGAAGAGGTGAGAATGCGCCTCAACTCTTCGGCTATTTCCCAACGCTTCCCAAACGCCTGGATATGGACCCGCAACTAAGGCGATTAGAGTTTAGAGTTAAGAGTTTAGGGTTTATGGTTTAAGAATAATATGAAATGATTCATGCCATAAATTCATATCTAAAATATCACAACATACATCTCACATCTCAAAAACTCAAATCTCACAACTCAAATCTCACAACTCAAATCTCACAACTCACAACTCACAACAGTTGCCATTAAGCTTAACAAACTTATTTTTGTAGCCAAATTAAAACAGATATTTATGGCTACACTAAAAATCAAGTTCCGCCCGTCTGCTTTTCAAGGCAAAGAAGGTAAAATTTACTATCGGATAACTCACAACCGACAATCATGTCAGATTACAACCGACCACCACCTGTTTGCCAAAGAATGGGATGGGATCCATTCAAAGGTAATCATACCGGAATCATGCTCAGAAAGATTTGAACATGTAAGTAAAACAGCTTTCAATATCAGTTCCGACATTGAAAGACTCAACAACATTATCCGTCAATTTAAAAGAGATGACCTTCACTACTCTTCATCCGAAATAGCGGAAATGTTTCTCACCTCGACTAAAGATATGGAGATGGTAGACTATATGACATTCCTGATCGGAAGGCTCAACAAATCCGGCAGAGAATGCACAGCGAAGACTTATTCTACCGTGAAATCATCCTTCTCCAGATTTGCAAAGGAAAGGCATATAAGCCTTAATGATGTGACTGCGGATTTAATTATGTCGTTTGAATCTTATCTCATTAATTCAGGTCTTTGTCCAAACAGCACATCATATCATATGAGAAATCTACGTGCCATATACAACCGCGCTGTAGAAGAGGGACTGGCAGAACAGAACTTTCCTTTCCGAAGGGTTTACACGGGGATTGCCAAGACAAGAAAAAGGGCTGTCCCTTTACGCGGGATAAAGAAGATTAAAAATCTTAAGCTTGACAACAAGCCTCGCCTCTGTTTTGCACGCGACATGTTCATGCTTAGTTTTTATACTCGGGGCATGAGTATCATTGATATGGCATATCTCAAAAAAACAAACCTGGCAAACGGGGTTCTAATCTATAGGAGAAAGAAAACCGGACAAACCCTCACAATAAAATGGGAAAAACAAATGCAGGATATAGTAAGCAAATATTCGGTAAAATCATCACCTTACCTTCTCCCTATCCTTAATGATGAAAGTTCGGATACACGTAAAATATACCGATCAAAGGCTCAATATATCAACAGAAATCTAAAAGAAGTGGGAAAACTTGCAGGTTTGTCCATTCCCCTCACGCTTTATGTGGCAAGACATTGCTGGGCATCTGTGGCAAGAAGCAAGAACATACCTATTGCCGTGATCAGCGAAGGTATGGGACATGACTCTGAAAAGACGACTCAGATATATCTCGCCGAACTCGACTCTTCTGCTGTTGACAAAGCAAACAACTTGATTATAAAATCTTTGTGATTAATACTTCTTAACAATCTATAATATATTCTTGCTAAGAATGCAACTTTTCATTGCAAAGTCAATTAATAAACTGATAATAACAAAATAATATTTTTCAAAACCTAATTTTTTTTTGCCGAATATCAAAAAAAACGTAAAACAAATGTTTTACGTTTTTTATTTTACCCTTTACCATAAGTCACTAATTACCAAAGCATAAACATCGTAATTATATATTTTGTCGCATTCTTAGCAAGAATGCGACATGTAAAACAAAATGCTGATTTATGCTAAAGGTTTCTATTAGAAACTGTCCCGGCTCTCAAATATCAGCCATAATTTATTTTCCTTTTTGAGACACGCATTCTCTTGCCTGTTATTATGAATATACTGTTAAAACTAACACTGGCATCCCTTTTATTATACGGAGGTCACATCTCGGCTAAAGATCCGGTAGTGACCAAAGACTCTGTACGTATTCATTTCAAACAGAGCAAAATTGATCTCCTCGCTGATTTTAAAGATAATGCAAAGTCATTAAGTAGAATCACCGACTCAATTATTAGGAACAACCAATGTAGTTCTTAGATTAGACGTATTAGCTTGTAGCGGAGAAGATGCCTCTTTTTATATGCTGTTCTCAGATTCATGGGACAAAAGTTTAAACAATGCTGGAGCTCAGGGATATTGGAATATGTTCGCTCCAGTAAGACCAGTGAAAAGTAATAATTAATTATATTGAGATATTTTTGTATGAAATCATGCAAAAATATAACCTAATAACTGGGAAACGGCCGCTTGCGAAAGTCGCCTTTCTCCTTTTATACGTAGTAGCAAAAAGTAGTATAAGTAAGTAGTAGGCTTCCGGACTCTTGTGAAAGCCTCGGAAACAATCATCGCTGAACCTATTCAGCGTAAAAACGAAGGCAGGAACATCGATCCCTGCCTTCCATTTTTCATAAATACTTACCCTCTTCATACTCACCTCTATTTCCTATTCGAGCAAACTATCAAAATATATGTCAAGATAAATGTCATAATTTATGGGGATGCTTTGTCATAATCAAAATAATTACTACATTTGTATTTAAATAATAAATACATTTCATTATGGGAAAATATATCAATCCGTTCACCGACGAAGGGTTCAAGAGAATCTTCGGTCAGGAAATCAACAAGGATCTCCTGATCAGTTTTCTCAATGAATTGATTCATGGTGACAATCCCATAGTTGACATTATTTTCCGTGACAAGGAGATATTTCCCCAGTTCTTCGACGGCAGAAGAATAATCTATGATATCTATTGCACCACTGAGAACGGGGAGCATGTGATTGTCGAGATGCAGAATGCCGCTCAACCCTTTTTCAAAGACCGTTCAATCTTCTATACCGCTTCGGCGATAGCTCAACAGGGGGAGCGCGGGAAAGAATGGAACTTCGACATCAAAAGGGTTTACGGGATATTCTTCCTGAATTTCTATATGGACGGTCTTAATGACTGGCCGTTATGTTCGGAAGTGTCATTGCATTTCAAGGGCACAATTGAACAATTTTCAGACAAACTGCATCTTTATTATATAACCCTTCCCAAAATGGAGAAGAGCGAGGCAGAGTGTGAGACAGATTTTGAAAGATGGATTTATATACTTAAGCACATGGAGACACTTGAAAGAATGCCGTTCAAGGCACAAAATATGATTTTCGGCAGACTTGAGGAGGTCTGCAACCTTAATTCCCTGTCAAGACAGGAGCGCCTTAATTACGATGAGTCTCTGAAAGTATATCGCGACGGTGTCGCAGTAATCAAATATGCAGAGCAACGAGGCTTGGAGAAAGGTATGGAGAAAGGCATGGAGAAAGGAAGAGAAGAGGGCAAACTTGAAGGCAGAATTGAGACTCTTGCAGCCAACATCCGCAATATGCGGAATGCAGGATTAGACGATTCAACTATCGCCCTATATTTGAACCTCTCTCCAAAAGAAGTAGCTAAATATTAATCTACGGAATTAAAAAGAGAGGGTCATTGGTGTGTTAAACTTCCAATGACCCTCTCTTTATAAAAATCGTTACTTAGCCGGTTTCCTAAATTGAATATACCTTATGCTGCATAATGATTTGCCGGCTTCCGGAGAGGAAAATTTCAGATAAATCGGATGCTTACCCTTCAAATTCTTCATGCCATGTAATGGAATACCAATCTCGCATGGAGTATGACTACCCATCTTCTTTAACTCAATCTCTCCGACAGGTTTTGGATCTCCTTTCCACGGAGCTTCTGTAAACACTTCTATCTTTCCACCTATATCCTCTGGGATAAGATCAAGAACGAGGTCTACAGTATCCGATCCCGACAATTTATCAAAATTAAAATATTTATAACCAAGAATAGAACCGTCTGTATTATTGACCACAAGATTCATGTTCACATCAAGACTATATGGATCCGCAATGGCATGATCCTCCACATAGGAAGGTTCAAAATACGGCCCGGAATAATTCATAGTTGGATAAGTTTGATACGCAAGCGTAGGACCCGTGAAATGAGAAGCTATAGCCGAAGGATATTTCTTAAACGGGTCAAGTCCCTCAATCTCAAACCCCTCAGAGGTATATTCACCTTCCGATATCGTCACTTTGCCTCCAGGACCAGGGACAATATCTACCTCAATTGGAGCAACCATAGCCTGACGGGCATATTCATCAAGCCCTGTCTGCCGATGATAGAACACCCACCACTGTCCGTCAATATCAAGAATACTGCCATGAGTATTCCCATTAGGCGTTGCAGTCGGAATTGTATTCCCGCTGCCATCAGTGTCTCGTCTCCTCCCATCAATTATTGTCCCTCCATAAGTATATGGACCGAGTGGATGATCTGAATAGGCGTATGCAAGAGTATAATTAGACTCCGGCAAACCCCATTCACCGGCAGGAGCCCTTCTACTGTATATAAACACATACTTATCGCCAATCTTACGAATCGAGGATGCTTCGTAAAAATGACCTGGACCGTCATCATCGATAGAAGAAACCAGATTAGTGACTATTTCGGTTCCGGGTTTGACCGTAGCCATTGTCTTGGGATCCAATTCAGCGGCATGAGAGGTGCCAAAGCCCCAATAACCATACACCCTTCCATCGTCGTCCACAAACACAGCAGGGTCAAAACCCAAAACGCCTATAGTTTCTGTGGGCTTATCAGGATTCCAATTGATAACCTCAAAGGGGCCATCAGGTCTGTCCGATTTAGCGACCATGCCGTTTCTTCCTCCACCTTGATTGTTGGGATAAAGATAATACTCTTTTTTACC